>JAUUZB010000073.1 GCA_030590185.1 Deltaproteobacteria bacterium | reverse complement strand
GTGTCCTACGCTGACACAGCGGCGCAGCTCGACCGACCGGAGCTGTGGGCGCCGGCCTTGGCCCTGTGCGAGGAGGTCCTTCATCAGCCCACCCGCGCCCGGTTGATGACCGACCTCGGTCGGTTGATGGCCAGCCGGCCGAACCCGACCACGACGACGCCCTTGGTCGAGTTGCTGCGCCGCGCCCGTCGCGCACCCGCGGACCGCGCCTTTCTGCCCCACAAGGCGCGCTGCCTGATGGCTCTGGCGCGGGCGGTGGCCGGGGGCGTGGATCCGCAGGCCCTACCGGCGGAGGTCGGTGCGCCCCAACTCACCCTTCAGGCGGTCACGGTGGCGGCCCGCGCCCGCCTGCCGGCGCTGTTTGCGGAGATCATCGGACCTGCCTCCGCCACCCTCGGGGCGCGCCAGACCTTTGTCGCCGGGGTCGAGGCCCTGGCCCAGGCATTCACCGAGAACCTCAAGATCTTGGATCTGGCGGTGCAGCGGGATCTCCCCGGCCTGATCGTCGAACGTGCCCGCCACCACGCGGGTGGCAACCTGAACGGGAGCAGGCGAGAACCCGGCGATCAGACCTCTCACCCGCCTCTGCGTGGCCTCCTCGCCACCGCCACCGACTGGTTCGACCGGGAGGTGATGACGCCCTTTGTGGCGGAGCGTACCCGGGTCGATGAGTTGGTTCGAGGTTGGGCCCTGAGCGTCGACGAGCCAGCCTTGCCCGCCACCGACCTCCAGCATTGGCAGGAGATCGAGAGCGGCAACCTGCGCACCACGGTGCTGCTCTCCCCGGAGCAGCGGACCGGCCCCCGGGCCCGCGGTGGATCCCCGGCGCAACTCGAGCACGTTGAGTATCTCATGTTGCGCGACGTAATCACGGCCCGCGCCCGCCGGCTCAGTACCGACCCGCCCATGCCAGCCGCCATCCCGGAGCAGGCGCTCCTGGACTACCTGGAGACCCGCGTCGAACGGGTCGAACGCCTGCGCGCCGGTGTCGAGGCGGTGCGGGTGGCGGTAGGCGATGCGCCGGTGGAATCACCCGGGCCGGCACCGGGAGTCGATTGGCGAGCCTACCTCACCGGCGCCGACGCGGATCGACTCGGGGCCATCGGCTGGGAGCCGGAGGCAACCTTCGCCGCGATCACGTCGGCCGCGGCCTCTGACGACCGGTCCACCCTCCTGCTCGCCGCGGCCTGTCTCCCCCGTTACGTCGGCGCCATCGGTCCCGACGCCTGGCGGGACGCCGTGGCCAACGCCATTCGAGAGCAGGTCGCGTCATGGCTCGGCCCTGAAGAGGCGGCCGGGCTCGGTGAGGCGTGCGTCAGCGAGGATCTGCGTCTCGGGCTGTGGATATCGACCGACCCGAAGCGCTCACCGGCGTCGGTCAACGGGCTATCGACCGACCCAAGGCGCTCACCGGCGTCGGCCAAACGAAAGCCGCAAGAGGTCATCGCGGAGCCTGGCGTGAGCACTGGGGCGAGCGACGCCGACCGCATCATCACCGCCTCGGTCCTGGCCTGGGTTCAGGAGGGACCGGGCGCCCACGCGGCGCAACGGCTGGTCGATCGTCTGGGTCCGGAGCGCCTCGGGGATGTCTGCGAGGCCGCCTTTGCCGACCCCGAGCGCGCCGCCCGCATCCCGGGAAACCTGGTCGAAGCTGTCGCCCTAGACGTGCACGGCGGCTCCCTCGGCGGCGGGACGTTCAGTAACTTCGCCGATGCCCTGCTCACCCTGGCCGCGGCCGGATGGGACCCGGAGGCCGGCCAACGCGAGACGGCGCGCCAACGGGAGCTCGCCGCCATCTCCCTCGGCGCCGATCAGGTTTCTCCCCTTCAGCTGCCGGACCTTCGAGGCCTCACGCCCTGGGGGCATCGTGGCCGCACCTTGATCTTCGCGACCCCGAATCGCCCCACTCTGCTCGCCGTGAAGTTGCTCAAGGCCGGCGAGTCGCTATCGAGCTTGACGGCGGAGCAGCGTCAGCAAAGACACAAGGCCGGGATCGCCTGTCACAGCCTGATCCCCCGGGCCCTCGGCATCGCCGAGCGGGTCGAGCTCAGCGCCGCGCAACGGGCGTTGGTCAACGGTGAGGGGCTCATTCTGGACCCAACCCATACCGCCCTCCTCTACGAGACCGACGACCCTGGCTTGTTCGACTACGCCAACGACGTCTCGGCCCAACGCCGCGGGCACGGGATCCAGGCGAGCGCCCGGGACCTGTTCGATTGGTTGCGCCACGGTGAGGTCGACACCGCCTTGACGGTCAAGAACCACAACGACGCCGAGGAGGGCGAGCGCGCCTACGAATGGATGATCGACCTTTTTTGCCTGCCGACCGAGCGCCGGGGCATGGGTCGACTCGACCGCGTCGATCGGGCGAGCACCTATCCGAACGTTCGCGCCACCGGCCTCGCGGATCTCGGGGAGCTCGCGCCCCTCGCCTCGGAGATCGCCCGGGCCGAGCTCGGCCGGGACAATGGCTGGGCCCTGCTCGAACCCATGGCCAACCTCACCTGGCTCGCGCCGCGACTCGCCGAGAGCCTGCACCGGGCACGGTTCATCGGCGACTACCTGCTCGACCTCACCCTCCTGACCGCCGATGCCCATCGCCGCGCCGGACAACTCCGTGGGGACCCGGGGCCCTTGGCTGCGGAAGTCCTCAACCTGTGGACCACCTGTTTTGCGACCTACACCGGCCGGGAGGAGACGGCCTGCCACAGCTTCCTGGCGGCGATCGTTGATTTCCCCCGGATGGCGCGGCAGCTCGCCTACTATCTGGATCCGGAGAACTACGTCGATGACTTCGACCGGACCGTCGAGCGCGTTGAGGTTCCCAGGGGCCGGCGTACCGAGTTCCGCGGCCGCCGCCGGCCGGCCGAGGCAAGGGCGCTCGAGGTTTTCTTGGCCGAGGAGATCTACGGGGGGCAAACCGAGGTCCGCGTCGATCTGGGGCCGACCCAACGAAGCTGGATCCCGCGGCGGTCACAAACGCCGGGCGGACCGCTCGGCTTTTCCACCGACGGCCGGCATCAGGATCTCGGGATCTACAACGGCTCCTGGCTGCTGCTAGAGCTCGAGCGGGCCCTCTACCTCGGCGCCGGGTTGATGCTCGCCCTGGCCAACGGCCGTTGATCCGCGACCAGGGGATGGTTGCGCCCCGGGGCGGCATCTGCAAAACCCTCCTGTGGAGGAGCCCCCCATGCGCACAGCCACACTCCTGCTCACCATTCCCTGCCTTTTGGTCCTGTGGGCCGCAGAGGCCGACGCCCGCGGCAAACGACGGTCAGCCCCCTACACCGGGGCGTGGGAGCACCGCTGCGTGGAGATGGAGTGGAGCCGGGCCACGGAGGCAGAAGAGTTCGCCAACAGCATGGGCCTGGCTGGCTGGCAGTTGGTCGGCTTTCCCAAACCGAGGATCTTCTGCTTCAAGCGCCAGCAGGTCGACCAAAATTCGGGCGAGGGCAGGCTCCGCATGCTCAACGATCGTCTGATGAAGCTCACCGACATCTACAACTCCGGGCGAATCACCGAGATGGAATACCGGCGACGGCTCGAGTCGATCGAAGCGGAGCGGACCAAGGTGCTCGCCAACCCAGGGGGGTTCTAGGAAAGAAGCGAGATCGGGTTTTCGTCCTACCCGTCGCTACCCCTTCGGCAACCCCCGGGCCAATACGCCTAGCAACCGCGCCTCCTCCCGCTTCATCTTCGCGGCCTGCCGGCCGCCGTGTACGTGCTCATAGCCGAGAAGGTGGAGCAGGCCGTGGACCAACAGCCGCCGCATCTCCGTCTCGAGGCTGTGCCCCAGCTGTGTTGCTTGCCGCGCGGCGGTCTCGACACTGATCACCACGTCACCGAGCACCCGCGGCGCGCCGACTGGGCCAGGTCCCTCCCCCTCCTCCTGCGCAAAGGAGAGCACGTCGGTCGGGCGATCCTTGCCACGCCAATCACGATTCAGCGCCTGGATCTCAGCGTCGCGGGTGATGAGGATCGAGAGCTCAGCGTCCCGACAGTCCGAGGCGACGGATATTATCTGGGCGATCTTCCTCAGACGGGGTGTCGCCACCGTTTTCTTTCCCCGGAGGTTTCGGATCCGAATCGTCATCTCTGCGCCGTTCTTTGTTCGCCTCCGGGTACTCCACCCGGTGATGGTAGATCGAGCCGAGCACATCCAGGAACGCCTTGGCGATGGTGTGCAGATCCTTGAGGGTTAGCTCCGAATCCTCGAGCTGGCCGTCGGTGAACTTGACGTTGATGATCTTGTTGACCATGCCGCGCAGCCGCGCCGGATTTGGATCCGGCAGGGAGCGGGCCGCCGCCTCCACCGAGTCGCTCAGCATCACCAACGCGGTCTCCCGGGTTTGGGGCTTGGGGCCGGGGTAGCGGTAGTCACTCTCGGAGACCTGGGTGTCCTCGTCCCCCCCGTCCTGGGCGCGACGGTAGAAATACTGAATCACGCTGGTGCCGTGGTGCTCAGCGATGCCGGCCAGAATCTCGCTGCCGAGCCCGAACTTCTTGCCGAGCTCCAGACCATCGCTGACGTGATGCCGGATGATCATCGCCGACATCGACGGCTTGAGCTTGTCGTGGGGATTCTGACCGCCGCGTTGGTTCTCGATGAAGTAGGTCGCGTTCGTGCCCTTGCCGAGGTCGTGGTAATAGGCCATCACCTTGGCGAGCAGCGAGTTTGCCCCGATGGCGTCCGCCGCCGCCTCCACCAGGGAGCCGACGATGATGCTGTGGTGGTAGGTGCCGGGCGACTGGACGATCAGCTCCTTGAGCGCCGGGTGATTGAGATTGGCGAGCTCGAGCAGCTTGAGGTCGGTGGTGTAGCGGAAGACCATCTCGATCACCGGCGTGAGCGCCAGGGCGATGAAGGCGGCGAGCAGGCCGCCCGAGAATGCCGCGCCGATGGTCACCAGATAGATCAACGGATCCCCCTCGGCGACGAAGAGCTGCATCCCGAGGGCGGTCACCGCCTGGGCGCCCCCCACCCAGACGCCGACCCGCAACAGATCGCTGCGCTTCGAGATGGTACGGATCAAACTGGCGCCGAGGATCGAGCCGACCAGGGCGTAGATGGTGATCAGACGATGCTCACCGACCATTAGACCGAGCACCAGGCTGGTCACGACTCCGAAGACCAGCGCGGTCTCTAGCCGCAAGACCAGGCGCGCCACCATCGCCCCGGCGGCCACCGGCAGCAGGTAGAGCAAGGCGGCGTGGGCGGCGGCGCTGGAGGTTTCGCCCACCGTGCCGACCAACGCCAGCCACACCCGGCCCATGACGACCGCCATGATGAACAGGGCGGCCAAAAACAGCGCGTCGCGCGCCGGCATGGTAGTGCGCCGCATACCGCCGAGACTCATGGCGGCGAACAGCAGGGTCAGCACCAGCAAGAAGGCGCCGATCGCCACCCGCGCGATGGAGGTGTCACGGCTGTAGCGGGCCATGGCGCCGAGGATCAGCAGGTGGCGCTCGGTGTAAACGTCGCCGTCGCGGATGATCATCTGGCCACGCTTGACCGTGAGCTTGGCCGGGGCCACCGACAGTTTGGCCGTGTCACGCGCGGTCTCGGTGTCGCGCCGGTTGAAGGTGAGGTTCGGGCGGAGCAGTTGTTCCGCGACGTGCACCAGGGCGGTGCGCAGCTCCGGGGCCGGGCGCCAGACCGGCGTCACCGGCACGACCACGGGGGGAGGGGCTTGCCGTGGCTGGTGTCGCCCCATGGCCCGGGCCTGACGTTGGGCGAGGAGAACGTCGAGTCGGATGGATAGCGCGTTCTTGACCCTCTGTAGGTCGCCCACGGTGGCCACGTCCTCGACGACCCGCTGCGTGTCCTCGGTGAGTTGGCGCACCAGGATACCCTTGGCGGCGTTACCGGCCAGGCCGGTCCGGTCCAGGATGATCGGATCCTCGTGCACCGCGATGATCAAATCTGCGAGCAGATCTGCGAACGGGGCGCCGTAGCGATCGGCGGCGAGCTGCTTGGCGTCGACCGGGGTCAGGGTCACGCCCAGCTCGCCCCCAAAGGCGGCCTGGGCGGTTACCAGGGCCTGGGTCATGCCCTCGGCAAAGACGGCCGCCCGCCTGCGGTCGAGTCGCGCCACGCCGTTGGCAAAGGCTGGGTCCGACGCGACAAAGGAGCTGATCTGGGCGCGGGCGGTTTCGGCGGCGGAGCGGACGAGCTCCCCGATCTTTCGTCCCAACTCCGCGTCGAAGTCGTAGACGTCTCGCACCTCGGCCACCGCCTCCTCCCGGAGGCGAGCGGTGGTCCGCTCGTCGATGATGTCGCCCCGGTCGTCGTATTCCGCCTTGATGTCCGCCGTGGCCGGCGTCCCGACCAGGTTGGGGTCGGTCGGATAGTTCCGAGTCGCCCACTCCGGCGCCAGCACCAGACCGACCAACCCAGCCGCCACCGCCACCAACGCGGGCCTGAACCAGGCGGCGCGGTCGAGGGCCGCGAGCATCGCCGGCCGCACGGCAGTACGGGGCGTACTACGCGTCTTGGGAAGGTCAACCTCGGGTGAGGATGGGCGTGGCTCGTTGGCCATGGGGCGGCAGGCTCCTCCGGGAGACTATAACGGCTACGGGCTGGAGGAGCCTAGGGTCTGATGTAGGGGCGACGGTACCGCTGCGCTACTTGCGCTCGATGTACTCGGCCTTCCAGAGCTTGCCCTTGGGGTTATCGCCGAGGCGAATCATCACCTTGTCGCCGCGTTGGAGATAGAAGGCGCCGGCGTTGAGCCGGGTGGCGTCGTCCTCCATGACGATCTTGCCCTTCTTCACTTTGAACAGCGGGATGATCACCAGGGTGTCGTTCTTGGCGAGCCCGGCGCCCTTGCCGGTCTTGGCCGGCCGGCTCACCCGGACCTTGACCGCCACGCGGGGGAATTTGCCGAGCTTGACCTCTTCGACCTTGGCCTCGACGTTGCGGCCATCCTTCTTGCGCTTGGTCACCGCCGTGTCGACCTCTTTTTTGGCGCGGATCGAGCCGCCACCCTCGGGGCCCTCATCCATCATCGCGTCGCCGAGCGCCGCGAGCTCGGCTAGCGGGTCGTCCTCGAGGCCCTCTTCCTGGGCGGAGGTGTTGGTCGTGAAGAAAATGACGGAGATTGCCGTAAAGCTGAGCCACAAGGCGCGCATCTGAGCTCCTGTTTTGATTCGTTCACCGACGTCGGTTCGCGAGAGCGGGCCGGTTATAACAGCTTTCCCGCGCGAGTCACCATCCTCGGTTGGGCGAGGGCTGGGGCGAGTTTATTCACGGGTTTCTTCGGAACCTCCCTTCGCTAGTAATTCCGACCCCTATTCGCTAGAACCGGCCGGGTGAATGGCAGGCGCCCCACGGACGTCTGCAACCACGTCAGCGTGGCTCACGCCAACCCGAGGCCGAGCCCCAACCCCAAGGAGGGTTATCCCATGTCGCATAGAGGATTCGTTTTCGGCAGCCTTCTCTTCTCAGCCCTGGCCCTCGGAGCCTGTGGGATCACCGGCTCCGGCAGCGGCGGTAGCGGCGGCGAAGGTGGCGGGTTTGGGGGCGGCGACGGGGGCGGTGGGGGCACCAACCCGGCGACCTGTACGTACGACTTCGACTGCCTGGTCGGGTTCACCTGTGAAGAGGCCACCGCCGCCGGCGGCGCGGGTGGCGCGGGTGGCGCCATCCTGGTCGGGGAGTGCGTCACGGCGGGCGCCGCCGACGAGCGCACCTTTGGCCTCGCCTCCTTTGAAGTCACGGCCGACACCGACATCTTCCTGATGGCGGTCTACGACGTGCCGACGGAGATGGAGCATGCCCACGAGACGGTCTTCTTCACCCTCAATGCGGGCGAGGCCGACCTCAACCGGACCATCCGGCCGCTCGAATTCCGCGAGCCGCAGCCGATCTCCCGCGAGTGGCGCGCGCGTCTCGACTTTGACCGTGACCGGCGGACAGGCATCAACGCGTTGGTGGAGGACCTGCGCGCCGGCGAGCGCACCCTGTGGCCGGCGGGCGGGCGCCAGAACGCCATCTGCGACACCCCGTGCAGCGCCATCCAGATGTGCTGGCAGGGGACCTGCCGGGCGATCGAGACCGACACCTTTGACATCACGTATCCCCTCGACGGGGTCGACCGCACCTTCCAGCTCGCCGACGTGCTGATCGATGTCGCCTCGGGCCTCGAGCTCAACGTGGTGGTCGAAGATAGCCTCTGGGCCGAGCGCGACACGGCGATCCTCGCCGCCCAGGGTTTCCTCCTCACCCTCCCCTTCCAACTCGACCTGCTCGGCCAGACCGGCCACGTCGACCCGCTCGATCGCGACGCCGACGGCCGCATGACCGTCGTGGTCAGCAACGGCGTCTGCCCGGATCAGATGGGTCAGGTTACCTGCGACGCCGTCGATACCTGCGCCTGGGACGCCACCGAGGCCGCGTGCCGACCGAGCATGGCTGGCTTCTTTGCCTTCACCGACTTCTTGCCGCACACCGACCCCGATCCCGACACCACCGGCAACGAGGCGGACATCCTCTGGGCCGCGATGCCGCTCGCCGGCGATGAGCACCACCTCACCGGCACCCTCGCCCATGAGTACACCCACCTGACCTCCTTTGCCGTGCGGGTCCAGGCTCGCAACGACGACGCCCTGCCCGAGGTGCTGTGGCTCGACGAGGGGCTCGCCCACCTCAACGAGGATCTCACCGGCTGGGGCGCCTCCAACGTTCGTACCATCGAGCGCGCCTTTGACGAATGGGACTTCTCTGGCTTTGCCAACTCCGACCCGGGCGACTCCGAGCTCACCATGCGCGGCAAGGCCATGTTGCTGCTACGCCACATGATCGACCAGGCCAGCACCGGCGCCGACGCCGCCTCCACCGGCACCTTTGACGCCGCCACCACCCTCATCTCGGGCCTGCTCGAGGGGGATGCGCAGGGTTTTGACCACGCCGCCTTCCAGGATGCCGATCCGGACTTCCTCTGGCACCACCTGCTCGGGCTCTACGCCACCAACAACCCGGACGTGAACGTCACCGCGGCCAACGCCTACGACTACCTCCCCACCGCCGTCCACCCGGAGCACGCCGGCACCACCAACTACATCACCGGCATCGACCCCTTCGGCAACTACGACGACTCCCTGGGGGGCAACACCGACTTCTACGGTCCGGTCCTCGACACCGCCCGTGAGGACTTCGACCTCGACTTCGAGCTGCCCTATGACGACGAGATCTACCGCACCGGCGCGGTCTACTACCTGCTCGATACCTCGGCGGTCACCCCGGGCACCTTCATCACGATTCACGCCACCAGCGACGCCAACCTCGACCTGCGCCTCGCTGTCCAGAAGGTGCAAGAGTAGTCGTGGTCGCCGCCATCGCCCTATGCGCCGCGCTCAGCCTCGGCGCCCCCGACAGCCTGGTCGGCAAAATTCGCATCACCGGCACCTCCGTCAAGCGGGTGGTGTCGGTGGTCGTGGATGACCAACCGACGCAACTCCGCGGTGAGCTGCTCGGTGAGCTCGGTCGCCTCGGGTCGATCACGGTAGAGGTTACCGGCCAGCTACGTGATGACGGACTAGCGGTCGCGCGCTACCGCATCGTCG
>JAUUZB010000426.1 GCA_030590185.1 Deltaproteobacteria bacterium | reverse complement strand
GCCGTTCCGAATCGAGTGCGACCAGGTGATCTACGCCCTGGGAACCAAAACCAACCCGATCATTTCCCAGAGCATGCCGGACCTCAAAACCAACAAGTGGGGCAACCTCGAGGTTGACGAGCAGACCGGACAGACCTCCATTCCGCAGATCTTCGCCGGCGGTGACATCGTCACCGGCGCGGCCACGGTCATCGAGGCGCTAGGGGCGGGGCGCAAGGCGGCCGCGGGGATCGCGAACTACGTGAGTACCGGCAATGCACGGGCGCCTGAGGCGGCCGAGGCTGACTGAGGCACGGAGCGCCTGGCGCGGCGCCAGGAACGGGGGCGGAAGGATTGACGCTCAAAAGCCCGCGTAGCGGGAAGTCTCGGCCTCAGCCAAAGCATTCTTGAGATCGGTCTCGAGCCCGCTCAGGGCCATCGGGTCGGCCGCCTCGGTGCGGAACTTCTCCATCATGCGGATCCCTTCCTTGAGCGGTCGGGACTTGCTGCCATAGGAGTCCGCCTCCTCGGATTCGACCAAGGCGCTCTCGGCCAAGTCCTGCAGGGTGCCTTGAATCGTGTCACCGCGGCTCTTGCGGAGCTTCGCCACCAAACCCTGAAGGGGGGCGGGCGCGCTGAGCTGCGGGACGTATTCCTCGAGCTGCGCGCAGGCCTTGTCGATCACCCGCAGCTTGTCCTGTAGCTCCGGCCGAGACTCCGCCTGGGCGGTGGCGTCCTCGTAGCCCTCCTCGAGCTCCTCGAGGATCGCCTCATCCTTGGAGCGCCGCATCATGGAAACCAGTTGGTCCAGTGCCTCGGCGAAGGTGAGCTGCTCCCGGTATTTCTCCACCGCCTCGATGCCGGCGTTCAACGGCGCCACCCGGGCGTCGATTCCGCTGGCGTCGTCGCTCTGTGCCGCGGCGTCGCGGGCCTTGATGCGGAGGCCTTCGACCACGGCCAGGTCCCGAGCCTCGGCAATGCGATGGAGCAAGCGGTCGAGCAACGTTGGGTCGGTGAAACGATCGCGTAGGCCGCCACTCTGCTCCAGGAGGTCCGCGAAGCAGCCTCCCTTTGACTCCGGGTTGGTCTCCGCTTCGCTGGCGGTGACCGCCGCCGCCAAACCTGCCTCGATGCCAACCACCAACGCCTCGTCCCGGAGACGCTGCGCCGAGGCGACCAAGCCGTCGAGCAGACTGGGATCCTCCATCCGATCACGATGACCCGCGATCACTTCTAGAAGGTCAGCGAAGGGCACCGCCTTGTCCGAGGCCGACTCTGCGGTGGCGCTGGTGGCGGCGGCCCGATCGAGCTCATCCCCCAAGCCATCGAGGACCGCCGTATCCCGGGACCATCTGATCTCGGCGAGCAGAGCATCGAGCGGTTGGCGCGCGACCATCTCGTTGCCGAACGGCTCAGCACGCGCCAGCAACTCTTCGAAGGGCGCGGCCTTGGCCCCGGAGTCGTCGACCTCCGCGCTGGCGTGCTCCGCCGATGTCAGCTCCCAGGCAATCCCCGCGACCAGCGCCGAGTCCCGCGAGATCCGGATCGCCTCCACGGCGTTATCGAAAATGCTGGTCGCCTCCAGGTGGGCGCGGAAACCCTCCGCCTCGCCCAGCAGGTCATCGTAGGGTTTGATCTTGGGATCTACGCTCGAAGCCGCGGCGCTCGCTTCGTTGGCGAGACCGGCGCGCACCCCGAGCTCCTCGACATAGATCCCGTCCCTCGCCGCGGGCAGCTCCGTGAGTAGCTCGGAGGGTGCCGGATCCACGGTCGGGAGCCCGACCGCCTCGAAGGGTTGCAGCGCCTCCAGGCTCTCTTGCGAAACACCCCACTCGACGAGACGTGCCTCGAAGTCGCCGGCCGCCTCCACCACTTTGATGGCCTCGCCGTATGCGGTGACCCGGGTTTGGATCTCCTCCCGCACCGGCTCGCGGCACTTCTTGCACAGCCCTAGGTCATCGAGGCGTGTGAAGAGCCACCAGCCCTTGCTGCAGTAGATGCACGTTGCCACAGTTGCCCCCTGGGCCGAGGCCGGTTGAGTCCCACCCGGCGAGCGGGAGTATAGGACGTGGAGCAGCCTCACCCAAACCGGCCGGCTGCCCCACGACGAACCAGGTCAGGTGCGGACTCAGCCTACCTTAGGCCCGGCCGCCTTGACCTCGTCGCTGCACTTGGACGCGTACTCCGCGAAGTTCTCGACGAACAGACCAGCGAGCATCTTGGCCTTGTCGTCGTAGGCGGTCTTGTCGGACCAGGTGTTCCTCGGGTTGAGCACCTCGCTCGGCACGCCCGGGCAGGTCTTGGGTACCTGCAGGCCGAAGATCGGGTCCTCCTCGAACTCGACGTCATCGAGCTGGCCCTCGAGGGCGGCGTTCAACAGCGCCCGGGTGTGCTTGATGCTCATCCGCTCGCCCACCCCAAAGGGGCCGCCGGTCCAGCCGGTGTTGACCAGCCAACAGCTCACGTCGTGCTTGCGGACCTTCTCGGCGAGCAGCTCGGCGTAGCGGGATGGGTGGAGCACCATGAAGGGCGCACCAAAACAGGCGGAGAAGGTGGCCTGGGGCTCGGTGATACCTGACTCGGTGCCTGCCACCTTGGCGGTATAGCCGGAGACGAAGTGATACATCGCCTGTGCCGGGGTCATCCGGGACAGGGGCGGCATCACGCCGAATGCGTCACAGGTCAGCATGATCACGTTCTTCGGATGACCGGCCATGCCGCTCGGCACGATGTTGTCGATGTGGGTGAGCGGGTAGGCGGCGCGGGTGTTCTGGGTGAGCGAGGCGTCGTCCAGGTCGAGCTGCCGGGTGACCGAGTCGTAGGCGACGTTCTCGAGGATTGTCCCGAAGCGCCGGGTGGTGGCGTAGATGTCCGGCTCCGACTCCTCGGAGAGGCGGATCACCTTTGCGTAACAGCCGCCCTCGAAGTTAAACACGCCGTCCTCGCTCCAACCGTGCTCGTCGTCGCCGACCAGCTTGCGTTTTGGATCCGCGGACAGCGTGGTCTTGCCCGTGCCGGAGAGCCCAAAGAACACCGCCACGTCCCCCGCCTCACCGACGTTGGCGCTGCAGTGCATCGACATGACGTTCTCCTGGGGCAGCAGGAAGTTCATCACCGAGAAGATCGACTTCTTCATTTCACCCGAGTAGTGGGTACCGCCGATCAAGACCATCTTGCGCCGCAGGTTGAGCAGGATGAAGGCGCTCGAATAGGTGCCGTCCACCTCCGGGATCGCCTGGAAGTACGGCGCGTGCAGGACGGTGAACTGCGGCTCGTGGACCTTCTGTTCCTCGTGGGTGGCGCGGATGAACATCGTGCGCGCGAACAGGTTGTGGTAGGCGAGCTGATTGATGATCCGCACCGGCAGCCGGTAGTTCGGATCGGCGCCGGCGAAGACATCCTGCACGTAGAGGTTGCGACCCTGTAGGTAGGCCTGCAGGCGCCGGAACATCTGGTCCCACTTATCGACCCCGATCGACTTGTTGACCGGCCCCCACCAGACCAGATCCTTGTTCTCAGACTCCTCGACGATGAACTTGTCCTTGGCGGCGCGCCCGGTGTGCAATCCGGTGCGGGTGACGATCGGCCCGAGATGTGCGACCTGCCCCTCGCCGTTGCGCACCACGTGCTCATAGAGCTCCGGTGTGTGCAGGTTCCAGTAAACGTCACCGACGTTGGTCAGCTCGTGGTTCTCGAGACCGTAGGTGCTGTGCGGATGCTCGCTCATGCTGGCTCTCCTGGGGTTGAGGCCCTCGCCGGGCGGATGCCGCGGTAGGTTAGAGAAAAGAGGAATCCGTCGCAAGCTCCATCGCCGGGGTCGATCGCCGGGCGGAGCGCTGGCCGCGGGGCCCGCGAGAACGCCTGTGCTGGATGAGCTGTCATCGTCGCGCTCGGAGCCGCTCGCTTGACCGCCTGCAAACGAGGTGCAACGTTGCACCCATGAGCAGCACCAAACCCTCGGCGACACAACCAATCGCCGGCGGGCAATCCCGGGACGAAGTCGAGCCGCAGCTACGCCTCATCAATGTCCACGAGCAACGAGCCGAGGGCTACGACGGCACCTGCCTGCGCCCCCTCGGCCTGTGTGAGCTAGGCGGCTGCTGTGACGTCTGTTGGTACCGGCCGGATCACCCGCGCTTCGCCAACAAATAGCTACTTGCCAAAGGGCTCGATGACGCTGCCATCCGGGCGCCGGAAGGTGACGTGGCCGGTTTTGTAATGGTGCGGAATGCGGGTCGCCAGGCGATCCGCCTCTTGCAACATCTCCTCCAGCTTCGACATGGCGTAGCTCGTCACCCAGTCGGCCGGGATGTACCCGCCGATGTTCGTCTGCGCGTGGTAGAACAACAGGGTCCCCCAACCGACCCGCATCAGCACCCAGCCACCGCGGGCCACCGGCGGCCAGACGATGTCGTCGAAGTCGCCGCGCAGATCCTCCGGGAGCTCCACCAGGGCGCCCTCCCGGCGCTGATCGAGATCCCAGGTGCGCTCCCAGATGCTGCCCGCCAAGGCCTGGTAGAGCGCGCCGTTGTTTTCGATCGCCAGGACCCAGTGGCGATCGGAGAGGGGGAAGGGCAGGTCGATGCGTTGATAGAGGATCTTGCGTTTGGCGGTGCTGCTGGTCAGCCGGTGCTCGACCAGGCCGCTGATCAAGGACGCGTGCTCATCATCCAACAGGCCAACCCAAACCGACTCCACCGGCTGGTCGATGAACGCCATCGCCACGACGACGTCGGTGACGCCCTCGCCGGCGGGCAGGCGCCACTTGCTGGCTTCACCGCGGGCGATCCGTTGCCACTCGGCGGGCGTCGGCCGGTGCCCGAGGGACTTGGACCGAGCCGCGGGCGCGGCCATGAACCGCTCCCAGGTGGCGGAGAGGTCCGCCGGGGACGGCGCAGCGAGCATCAACATCAATGGCCAGGTGATCACCTCGCCGGTTGTATCGCCCGCCAACGCCCCGATCCAGGGGGACACCAACGGTTCGCCATGACGCCCAATCTGGCGCCGCCCCGACCGTTGGCAGGCGGGGCGGTTTTGCATTAACTAGGGCCATCACAGGAGCGCCCCATGCCCCGTTC
>JAUUZB010001110.1 GCA_030590185.1 Deltaproteobacteria bacterium | reverse complement strand
GCCCGGATCACCGGGTGTCACAGCCGGGGCGGCAACCTCCGGGACCCGAGGCTCGTCGAGGTAGACCCCGCGCAGGCTCCGCCCGTACCCGCACCCTGCGGCCTGTTCGCGCGCCACGGCTTCGTGACCTGGGAGGGTGATCTGCTCGCCTGTTGCCACGACCTGCGCGGCGAAACGCGACTCGGGAGCCTACTCCCACGCCAGGACCACGAGACGCTCGCCGAGCTCCTGGCCAACAAGGCGGTCCAAGCGCTCCGGCCGGCCCCCTTTGCGCTGTGCGCAGGCTGCGACGAGCCGCTGCGCAGGCTGCCGGCCCCCAACAGAGCGCCGCCCCGCTCTGCGAGGGCGCGCCGACGGTACCTGCGATCCATGGCGTCGCAACTCGCTGAAATAGAAGGGCAAGTACACTAGACTGACATATCAGTCTAATTCCCCTTCTGATCCACTCGACCCCCATGGTAATGGGCGCCCTCATCCCAGTCCCGCGAGCCCCGAGGTCCCGAGTGGAAACACGCCCCGCTGCCTTTTTTCGCGTCGAGGGCACCCTCCTGCGCCATGGCGCCCTGAGGGCCTCCGCCTTCTTCGCGGCCAACGCCGGCGGTTTTCGGGAGCGGGCCCTCAAGCTCGGTCAGGTCGTCGCCTTCGCGCCCCTGGCCCTGGCCCTGCGCCAGAGCGATCGCACCACCGCCAACCGCGCCGCCTACGCGGTTTGCCGCGGGATGAGCGAGGATCGGGTCGCGCTGTTGAGCGATGAGTATTTCGAGGAGGCGCTCCTGCCCTCTCTCATGACCGGCGGTCGCGAATTGATCGCGAGCTGCCGCGACGAGGGCTACGCGATCGTCCTGGTCAGTGAGGCGCTCTCCTTTTTGGCCGAGCGGGTCGCCGAGGAGCTCGGGCCGGTGGAAGAGCTGCACGCCAACCGCTTGGAGTTCAAATCGGAGCTCTCGACCGGCCGCCTGCTGAATCCCGTCGTCGGAGGCTTCGAGTCTGGACGTTGGGCGCGGGAGTTCGCCAGCCAGCGCGGCATCGACCTGGCGCGCTCGCGCGCCTACGCCTCCAACGGGCCGGATCTCATGCTCTTGACCGCGGTCGGCGAGCCCTGCGCGGTCAACCCAGACTTCACCCTGCGACGGGCCGCCAAGGAAGCGGATTGGCCGGTGGTGTATTACGATGCCTGATCACAGCCCCTCCCCTTTGCCAATCCGCGACACCCTGCGCGGCCGCCGAATCTTGCTGACCGGCGCCAGCGGCTTCCTCGGCCAGGTCTGGCTCGCGATGCTGCTCTCCCGCCTACCAGAGGTCGGCCGCATCTTTCTGCTCCTGCGTCCCAAGAAAGACCAGTCAGCGGCCCAACGCTTCGAGTCGATCGTCAACCATTCGCCGGTCTTCGGCCCCCTGCACGAACGCTACGGCGCGGAGCTCTCGGAGCTCATCAGCCAGCGAGTCGAGGTGCTCGAGGGAGACACGGGGGAGCCCGGGCTCGGCCTCGACGACGCCACCACCGCCCGGCTGCACACCGAGCTCGACCTGGTCGTGCACTGCGCCGGCCTGGTCGACTTCAACCCCGACCTGCGCGAGGCGATCGCCACCAACATCGACGGCACCCTGCGGGTCGCCGAGCTCACCCGCGCCTGCGATGACGCGGCGCTGTTGCACGTCTCCACCTGTTACGTAGCTGGCAGCCGCCAGGGTCTGGTGCGCGAAGCACTCACCCCGACCAAGGCGCCCAACGGCGAGCGCTTCGATCCCCGGGCGGAGGTTGACCACCTCCAGGCCGAGATCGTGGCTGGTTGCGCGGCGCTGGCCGACGACGAGGCACAGGCTGAGATCGCCGAGCGCGTGAAGCGCCCCATGGAGAAACGCGGCATCCCACCCGAGCTGACCGCCGTAGCCGAGAATCTCCGGCAGGGTTACGAAAAGCGCTGGCTCAAGGAGCGCATGCGCAACCTCGGCATCGCTCGCGCCAGCCACTGGGGCTTCCGCAACACCTACACCTTTTCAAAGTTCCTGGCCGAAGGCCTGCTGCTGAGCGAGACCGGCGACCTGCGCCTGGCGATCTTCCGGCCGGCGACCATCGAGAGCGCGCTCAACTTCCCGTTCCCTGGCTGGAACCAGGGATTGAACACCACCGCGCCGACCGTGCACCTCGGCGGCACCTGGTTCCGTTTCTTCCCCTGCCGGCGCGCCCACGTGTTCGATATCATCCCGGTCGATCTCGCCTGCAACGCCATGACCACGGTGGCGGCGGCCCTGCTCCGCGACGAGCACGCGCCGGTGTATCAAATCGGGACATCGACGAGGAATCCGATCACCATGGGCCGGATCGTCGATCTCAGCACGCTTGGTCACCGCCGCTGGCTGCGCCGGGAGGGCGCCAACTTCCTCGAACGCCAGGTCAAATCGCGCTGGGACACGGTGGTGGTGGAGCCGGACCACTTCCTGCGCATGGGGAACCTCGCCCGCGGCGCCGGCCTGGTAGAAAAGCTAATGCAGCGGCTGCCCGATGGCCTGCCGAAGTCAGCCCAGGGTCTCAAGGAACGGGTCGAGGCCATGGCCAAGAATTCCGGCTACGTCTTCGAGCAAATCGACAAGATCCTCAAGGCCTTCGGGCCCTTCATCTACGACGACCACTACGTGTTCGAGTCCCACGCCATCGACGCCCACTC
>JAUUZB010000375.1 GCA_030590185.1 Deltaproteobacteria bacterium | reverse complement strand
TCATGGTCGAGATGGCAGGCATGACCGTGGCCGAACGCGTACAGGCCTATCCCCTGCGCCCGGACCGCGCCGAGCTGGTCATCGCTGGCACGGTGGTCCTGGCCGTGTTGATTCGCCGCTTCGGCGTTGAGACCTTCGTGGTGCCGGGGACCGGGTTGCGCGAGAGCATGCTCCACGAGCTGACCGCACCGCCGGCCATCGCGGCGCGGGTCCGAGAGGTATCGCGGCGGCTCGGTCAACGCCCGGCGCAGGCCGAGGCGCGGGCGCGGGTGGCTCGGCAGCTGTTCGAGGTCACCGTGTCGGTGCACGGGCTCTGGCCACCGGCCCTGGCTCCGCTGCTGGCGGCCGCCTATCTCTCGCGGGTGGGCGAGTCTATCGATCCGGAGCGAGCCGCAGAGCACACCGCCTACGTCATTCGGCACGCCGCGGGTCTCGGCCTCGACGACCGCAGCCGCGAGATCGCCGCGCGCACCGCCCAAGCCGCGCCGAACGGCGCCAACGAGGAGATCTTCGCCGGGCTCAACGAGGCGGATGCGGCCGTGGCCCGAAGTAACGCTGCGCTGTTGCGCTTGGCGCTGGCCATCACCGATCGCAAGGGCAGGTCCGTTCGACGGGCCAACACGCTGCGTAGCCCGCTGACCATCGAGTGTGGCGTGGACCAGGGGTTGCCGCGGGAGGTCATCGCCGAGGCCGAACGCGCCCTGGCCTGTACCCTCGAGGTCATTTGAGCGCCCGCTCCACCGCTCCCTCCGTCGCCAACTCCTTGTTAAACGTCCCTCCCCATTGATGATAAGGTCCGGCTCGATGGGTGAACGAACAGACGAGAAGCCGAGCAGTGACGCGCTGCTTTCGAAGATGGCGAGTGACGTCCAGCGCTCCTTCCGCGAGGACCGCGCCATCCTCTCCTTCAACGAGTATTTCGACCTGGTGGTGGGCAGGCCTGAGCAATTCCTGCGCTCCTCGGCTCAGTATCTGGTCAACATGCTCGATTTCTTCGGTCGCGAGGAACGCGATCTGGCGATCGGGAAGTTCACGCGCTTCAAGCTGTTCGACGCCGAGTTCACCAACACCGAGGTTCGGGTGGCCGGGCAGGAGGAGGTGGTCGAAGACATCTACCGCATCCTCGACAACTTCGCCCGCGAGGGGTTGGTCAATCAGCTGATCCTGCTGCACGGACCCAACGGCAGCGCCAAGAGCTCGATCGTGCGCTGCATGATGGCCGGGCTCGAGCACTACGCACGTCAACCCGACGGGGCGATGTATCGCTTCAACTGGATCTTCCCGTCGGAGAAGATGTCCCGCGACAGCATCGGCTTCGGCGCCGAGAACCGCGCGTCGATCGCCCGAGACTCCTACGCCTACCTGCCGCCGGACAACATCGACGCCCGGGTGCCCTGTGAGATGCACGACCACCCGCTGTTCTTGATTCCAAAAACCCAACGCGAGACGCTGCTCGGCGAATTGGTCCCGGACGACGAGAAGGGCGGCGTAGGTCTGCGGCCGGAGGGTCGGGCGGGCTTCGCAGTATCGGAATACCTGCGCGCCGGTGACCTCTGTTACAAGTGCCGCTGTATCTACGACGCCCTGCTAGCGAGCTACGAAGGCGACGCTAGCAAAGTGCTCAACCACGTCCAGGTCGAGCGCCTCTACCTGTCGCGACGCTATCGCCGCGGTATCGCCACGGTGGAGCCGCAGATGTCGGTCGACGCGCGCGTCCAGCAGGTGACCGCCGACAATACCCTCCAGGCGCTGCCCAAGGCGCTGATGCACGTCTCGTTGTTTCAGCCGGCCGGTCCGCTGGTGGACGCCAACCGTGGCCTGCTCGAGTTCAGCGACATGCTCAAGCGGCCGGTGGAGGCCTTCAAATACCTGCTCGGCACGGTGGAAACCTCCCGGGTGACCATGGACTCCTTCGTCCTGCACCTCGACGTCTGCAACATCGCCTCCACCAACGAGACCTACCTCGACGCCTTCAAGCAGCACCCCGACTTCGCCTCCTTCAAGGGACGCATGGAGCTGGTCAAGGTGCCGCTCTTGGCTCGCTACGGCGACGAGAAGCAGATCTACGAGCCGCAGATCATCGACAAGGTGGTCGGCCGCCACGTCGCGCCGCACGCCATCGACGTGGCCACCCTGTGGGCGGTGCTGACCCGCATGCGCCGCTGCGATTCGTCGCTCTACCACAAGGAGATCGCCGAGGTGGTCGCCTCGCTCTCGCCGTCGGAAAAATTGCGCATGTACGACACCGGCGAGGTGCCGGAGCACTTGACCACCCGAGAGGCCAAGGAGCTGCGACACATCATTCCGGAGCTCTACCGGGAGTCGATCAACTATCCGAACTACGAGGGAGGCTTCGGAGCCAGCGCCCGCGAGATCCGAACCGTGTTGCTCAACTCCGCCCACAGCACGGTGCACGAGTGCCTCAGCCCGTTGGCGGTGTTCGAGGAGATCCGCGAGCTACTCGACAACAAGTCGGTCTACGCATTTCTCAACCAGGAGATCCTGCAGGGCTACCACGATCACAAGGATTTCCTGCGCCAAACCGAGGACCTGTTCACCGAGTGGATCGACGACGAGATCCGCGGGTCAATGGGCCTGGTGGAGGAGGGCAGGTACCTCACCCTCTTTTCCCGCTACGTCACCCACATCACCCACTGGGTGAAAAAGGAAAAGCTGGTCGATCCCACCACCGGCCAGACCATCGACCCGGACGAGCGCTTGATGGGGGAGATCGAAAAAGTGCTGATGTCCGAAGGCGAGTCGGCGGACGACTTCCGCAAGTCGGTGATTGGCACCATCGGTGCCCGGGCCCTCGACAACCCGGACCAGATGCCCGACTTCGGCATCATCTTCAGTAGCTACATCGAGATGCTCAAGGAAGATTTCTACCTCAAGCGCCGCGAGGAGCTGCGGCGGATCAATGAGAATTTCCTCAAGTATACCTCGGATGATGTGGACTCGATCGAGCCGGAGGCGCGTGAACAGGTTGAAGGAATGTTGGCGGTGCTCGAGAAGAAGTACGGCTATTGCGTGCACTGCGCCCGTGATACGGTTGCGTACCTGTTGCGGAAACGCTACGCAGATTGAGGGTTAAACGAGGAGGCAACGTGGCAGACGCAACGCCCAAACCGAAATACATCGTGGCGATGAACTTCAGCCGCAAGTCCGAGCTGGCGCTGGAGTTTGCGCTGACTTACTCGCCGCCGCAGGGCGCGGTGATCTACATTTTTCACGTCTTCGAGGACGCAACCAAAAATTTCCGACGGCTCGATAAGCTCAACGCCGAAACCATGGATCGCATGCGCCAGATCATGGTCAGCACCCTCGAACGAATGAACAAACGGGGGGTCAATCCCAACGTCGAGGACGTGGAGCGACGCTTTGCCAATGGCAAGGTGGGCGCCGAGTTGTTCAAGATGGCCGAAGGGGTCCAGCCAGATATGTTGATCATGGGCGCCCCGAGCTCGAACGCTTTCAAGAAGTTGCTCACCCACGCCCCCTGCACCCTCGTCTTAGTCAAGGATACGGAAACGTGAGCGAAGACAAGCTGGATTATATGGCGATCGTCCGTGACATGTCGCCCGAGAAATGGGCCGAGGTGTTCAGCACGTCGAGCCGCAAGGCCCGCGAGACCTACTTTCACCGCCACGGCATTCGCAAGCCCAAGCAGGGCATCAAGATCAACCGCGGCGGGGGCAACGAGGTTCGGGTGGCCCGCCTCTTCGATCTGCTCAAGGGCGAGGATGACGTGGAGATGGTCGAGGAGATCGTCCGCGTTTATCTGCTCTCGCGCCGGGACATCCTAGTCACGGCCCTAGACCACCTCGGGATCGAAAACGATGAGGGGCTCACCGAGTCGGACGACGTCGACAAGATCAAGGATCTCAAGGGCAAGGAGCTCAAGAAGCTCTGCGACGTGATGGTGGAGAAGCACTCCAAGGACGACGTACTGCTCTATCTGCGGTTCATGGGGGCGACGAAGGTCGAAGAGCTGCTCGAGTAGCTGCCGTCGTAGCGTCGAAGGGTCTCTACTCGTTCACCAACTCCAAGTAGCCTTCCTTCATCAGCTGCTTGACGTTCCTGATCGCCTCGAAATCGGTACAGGGTGCCTTCTCGACCACCGACTTAAAGTCGTTCTGGTTGATCGCCGCCTGCAGGGTGTCGAGCTCGTCCGGCTTGAGCTCCGAGAGCTTGGGCACCAACGGCATGCAGAGGGTGAGGTTCGCCTCGGGGGGCGGCATCTCCGGCATCATTCGGCGCATTTCGTCGAGTTGCCGCAGCGCCTCCATCAAGAGCGACTCGGTGGCCTGGTCCAAGGTCTCGGGGAACTCGCCCTTGCCGTCCCACTCCTCCATGATGAAGGCACCGTTGTCCCAGCCCACCATGCGGCAGATCGCCTTCATCGGTCCCACGTTCGGCTCACCGCCGATCACCGCGTACTGAAGCTGACCGCCACGAATGAACAGCTTGCCGCGGTGGCCGCCGCTGACGTTCAGGATGCCGGACTTTTTGTTGGTAGCGAAGAGCTGCAACAGATCCGGCAGCGGCACCTCCTCGAGGTCGCCGCTCATGGTGGCCGACTCGGTGGCATGGCTGGCCAGCCCCTCGAGCATCTCCCGAATTTTGTCCTTGTCGTACTCCGCGGGCTCTTTCAGCTCCGCGGCCGGGATGAGCTTGAGGATCGAGGTGCCGATCAGGATGCGGTCGCTCTTTTTGATGTCGGTGCGGCGGACCTTCTCGCCGTTGACGAAGGTGCCGTTGGTGGAGCCGAGGTCGGTGATGCTGAGGATGCCATGCTGCGCCACTAGTTTGGCGTGCTTGCGCGACACCATGTCCTCGACCAACACGAGATCGAGATCGTTGGCCCGGCCGATGGTCAGCTCCCCCTCGTCGGGGAGCGGAATCTCACCACCCTGGTACTTGCCCGATATGAACTTGAAAGCGAAGCGCGGCATGGGGTCGCAGATCCTCTGGTGAGCTCGTCGTCTCTACGGCTAGCCCTTGGCCAGCTTGACGTACATGGAGGCGCTCGCGTTGTTCGGGTCCTGCTCGAGAACCTCTTTCCACTGGGTCAGCGCGTCGTCGTAGCGCTTCATCGAGTAGTAGCAGACCCCGAGCTGAACGCGCGCCGGCAGATAGCCGGGGCGATTCGCCAGGGCCTTTTGAAACTCCTCGGCGGCCTCTTCGAGCCGCCCGGCGTCACGCAGGGCGGAGCCCAATCGGGTTCGGATGTCGCCGAAGCCGGGCCGCAGCTCGAGCGCTTTGCGGTACTCGTCCATGGCGCGGCTGACCTGCCCGGCGGAGCGGTAGGCGTCGGCCACCTCGGAGTGCATGTTGGCGATCTTGCCCGCCACGAATGGATCGAGATCCC
>JAUUZB010001031.1 GCA_030590185.1 Deltaproteobacteria bacterium | reverse complement strand
GGGGAAGCTTTGGCGAGTACGCCATCGCTCTATTCGGCCCGAAGCTCGGCTCCGTGAATGAACGACTACGGGTCGCCAGGGAGATCGAGGAGTTGCCCGAGACAAAGAGTGCCCTGCGCGCGGGAGAGATCAACTGGTCCGTGGTGCGGGAACTCACACGGGTGGCCGACCCGGAGACTGAGGGCGAATGGCTAGAGGTTGCCCGTGGCCGGACGTGCCGCGAGGTCGAGTCCTTGGTGTCCGGCCTCGGCAGAGGTGATCGACCAGGCGCCCGCAAGCAACGCGAGAAGGTACGGCACCTCCTACGCCTCGAGGTCACCGCGGAAACGCTGGCCACCTTCCGGGAAGCCGTAGTGAAACTCCAACGGGAGACGGGCGAGGGTCTCGACGACGAAACAGCTCTGCTCATGATGGCTCGCGGCGCGCTCGAGGGCCCCAAGGACGCGGGCCGCGCCGGGTATCAAATCGCGCTCATCAAATGCCCCGAGTGTGGGCACGGGCAACAACAGGGTCGCGGTGAGCTGCTCGATGTCAGCTCCGACATCCTGGAGATGGCCGAATGTGATGCCCAGCACATCGGCGACCCCACGGCTCCCCAGCCAGAGCGAGCAACGCAGGACGTCCCGCCGGCCATACGACGGCAAGTGATCCGTCGCGACCACGGCCAGTGCGTGGTGCCGGGCTGCCGGTGCGCGACGTTCATTGACATTCATCACATCCGCTTGCGCTCGGAGAACGGCGATCATGACCCTGATTTACTCATAACGTTGTGTGGCGCGCATCATCGGGCCGGGCACCGTGGCACACTTTGGATCACAGGTCGTGTGTCGACGGGGCTGACGTTCGAGCACGCGGACGGTACCCGCTATGGGGGGCGAGTGTCGCCGCGGGCTGCGGAGGCACATTCGGATGCCTTTGTTGCCCTGCGTGGCCTTGGCTTCGGCGAGAGCGAAACGCGTCGGGCACTCGTGGTGGCGGGGCACGTCCAGGGAGGCGTCAACGATGATTTCGACGAGCTGATGCGGCGGGCATTGCGCGGTCTGACTCCAAAACCGGCAACGTCGTCTGGACCGAGCGTGGTCCGCGAGCCCGCGGCGCCGTATCTCCCTTTGGGCGCTCGAGGTACCTCGCCGCGGGCGGCATTTCCCACATGGGAGATCCGACCTGCCGGCTGGAAGCCGGCGCTCCGAACGCTTCAACGACCCGTTCTCTACACCCCCTGTTGAGAACGCGCTTGCCTGACCTCCTGATCGGACTGCCTTGACAAGCTCGCACCCACGGGCTACCCCCAGCCATTCCTCCGAACGGTTGTGCAAAGGGCATGGGGCCTGGCGCACCTGAGAGGGAAGTCGGTGAAAAGCCGACGCGGCTCCCGCCACTGTGAGCGGGGACACGGGCAGCACAGGCCACTGGGAAACTGGGAAGGCGCTGTCCGCGGATTGACCCGCGAGCCAGGAGACCTGCCGTTCGGAACACAGTTTTGGTGAGACGGGAGCGCTCGCGATGACCCTACCCTACATCATCCCCCCCCAACGACGAGCCCAGAGCACCTGAGTCGAGCGGGCACCGTCGCCCGACTATCGATGCTCGCGCTGATCATCCTACAGACCCTCGCCGCTGGCGAGGCTACCGCCGACCCTGAGGAGCGAGAGGCCACGCCCTACGAGACCGTGGTGCGCGGCAAGCAGGGTGGCGGCATCGAGGCCCAACGCCGGCTCGACGAGACCAACCCTGGGTTCGCGACCGCCATCGACCTCGATGACGAGGCGGGGGCGCGTTCCGCCGATGCGCTCCCCGAAGTACTAGCCCGCACCCCAGGCGCCACGGTGCGCTCCATCGGCGGGCTCGGACAATACAGCTCCGTCTCCCTGCGCGGCAGCTCCGCTCAGCAGGTGGCTATATTTCTGGACGGTGTCCCGATCAGCGACAGCATGGCCGGCCTGGTGAACCTGTCAGACTTCCCCCTCGACACCCTGGGCCGAATCGAGGTCTACCGCGGCCACGTTCCGGTCTTCTTCGGCAGCTCCGCCATCGGCGGAGCGATCAACCTGGTCGGCAAGATCCACCGCGGGCCCGCCCGGGCCTATGCCGCCACCGGTTGGGGCTCCTTTGGCGCCCACGACGTGCGCCTCGGTTACAGTCAGCCCCTCGGCGACCAACACAGCCTCACCACCCGGGTTGGCTACGCTAGCGCCGCCGGCGATTTCCCCTTCTACGACACCAACGGGACCCCAAACATCCACAGCGATGACCGGATCGCGGTCCGGAAGAACAACGACTACGATCGCCTCCTCACCCAGGTGAAACTCGACGGCGAGCACGGCGCTTGGCGCTATGGTCTCCAGCAGCTCACCCTGGTCAAGGGCCAAGGAATCCCCGGGCCTGGAGACTTCCAGTCGATTGGCACCGGTCTCGATACCCTGAGTCTCAAGCTGCTCGGCTCCGCCCGGCGTAGGGTCCTCGGCCCGGGCGGGACCTTCTCGGTGGTGTTCGGGGCTGGTTTTGACCGGCTCCATTTTTGGGACCCGGAGGCGACCGTGGGCCCGGGAGTCGATGACGAGGTCACCCTCGGCACCGACCTGTTCCTTTCGCCGCGCCTGCGCCTCCCGGTGTGGCCATATGCATTCCTCACCGCCACCGTCGATCTGCGCTTCGAGCACCGCGCGGTCGAGAACGCCATCCAGGACGAGGAATACAGCGGCGATGCCACGCGCGTCCGCGGCAGCTACGGCGCCGGGCTCCAGCTGGAGCAGTTCCTGTTCAACAACCGCCTCCACATCGTGCCGGTGGTACGTATCGATGTTGCCGACAGCCGCTTCGCGGTGCCGGCCGGTGAGGGGGAGGTCGAGGACGGAGGCAGCGATCACGTCGCCTGGGCGGTCTCCCCCCGGG
>JAUUZB010000720.1 GCA_030590185.1 Deltaproteobacteria bacterium | reverse complement strand
GGCAGGGGGAGCCGCGCCGGTGGTGTCGCCCGCCGCCGGCCCGTACCGATCAACTCGAGGGTCGCCAGGATCACCACGAAGACCGAGAAGCCGAGCATCATTAGACGGTCGTTCTCGCTACCGAAAAAATAGAGCCCCAGGGGCAGGCCGAGCCCCATGAGCGGGACGATGCGACGCAGCAGCAGCCGCCACGAGATATCGGCCCGGTAGCGCGTGGCGATGTAGAGCGACAGTATGATGTTGAGCGGGATGAAGGCGGGAAGCACCTGGTCGATCGGCAACAGCAGGGCGCCGAGGGCCACGGTGACGACGGTGGCGCCGAAGCCTAAGGCCGACTCGATGAAGAAGGCTGCGCCAACGATGAGCGCCAACAACAGAACGGTCAACATCGCAGGGGCGCTGCTCAGTAGGTCGCGCCGGGCTCCTCGGGCATGACTAACGGTTCCGTGGACCACTCCCCGCCCCGGCGGCACCAGCAGCTGTAGACCGTGCGTGGACCCGGCCGCCCGTACGGATCGCCGCGCACCCGACCGTTCTCGAAGCCAGCCGCCTCGCAGGCCCCGCGGCAGGCCTGGTGTTTTTTGGCGTCGCCAGCGGCAATCGATCCGCAGGTGACCAGCCCGCCAAGGACGCCGACCGCGATCCCGGTCCACAGCAATCGGCGGCTGCCGCGCGCTTCGGGGTCACGCATCATGGCGCCCATGTTGCGCCAGGCCGCGAAGCCGAAGGCCATGCCGCCGTGCCGAGCCATCACCGCGAACACCACCAGAAAGCCCGTGACACACAGGGCCAGGCCCACCACGTGGCCCGCCGTGAATTGTACCGGCATCGCTTCCCCGCTGGCCGCGCCTACATCCTCACCAACAGCTCGGCCCCGCCCATGCCACCGCCGACGCAGCGGCTGGTGACGCCGATTTGTTTGTCCCGCCGGCGCAGCTGATGAACCATGTCCACCACCTGCCGGGCGCCGGTGCAACCGACCGGGTGGCCCAGCGAGATGCCGCTGCCCCACTGGTTGGTCTTCTCGGGCTGGAGACCCTCGATGTCGTGATAGGCGGCGCCGACCACCGCCGCGAAGGCCTCGTTGATCTCGAAGAAATCAACATCGCCGACCTTCATCTTGGCCTTGTCGAGCAGCGGCGGGAGAACCTTAAAGGCGCCCTCCCCCATGTACTCCCGCTCGACGCCGACGTTGTGGAAGGCGCGCAGCTCGGCCAACGGCTGGAGGCCGAGGTCCTTGGCCTTCGCCTCGGTGGTCAGGAGCACCACCGCGGCCGCGTCGTTCAACGTGCTGGAGTTGGCGCCGGTGATGGTGCCGCCATCCGGCTTGAAATACGGCTTGACGGAGGCAAGCTTCTCCATCTTCACCGGCTTGGGACCCTCGTCCTTGTCGACGATGATCGGATCGCCGCGGCGCTGGGGCACCTCCACCGGCACCACGTAATCGGCGAACTGTCCCGCCTCCCAGGTTTTGAGGGCGTTGTGGTGGCTGTTGAAGGTGATCTCGTCCTGCTCCTCGCGGCTAACCCCGTAGCGCTCCACCAACCGCTCGGTGAGTAAGCCCATCAGCTCCCCCTTCTTGCCCACGTTGGTGTCGGTGAGGGCGCCGAACAGGCCGTCCATGAGATTCATGTCGCCGTAGAGCTGGCCCTTGAGCCGGCCGGAGAAGAGATAGCGGGCGACGTTGGACATCGACTCGACGCCGCCGGCGATGCCAATCTCGACCTCGCCGAGCAGCAAGCGCCGCATCAGGGAGTGGATGGCGGCGCCGCCCGAGGCGCAGTTCTCGTGGAAGGTGGTGCCCGGGGTGGTGGGCGGTACGCCGGCGTACTCACCGGCGGTCTTGGCGATGTTTGGGGAGCGGGGATCCTGCATCACCCAACCCATGGTGGTGTACTCAACCAGCTTGGGATCGAGCCCGGTTTGAGCGAGGAGCGCCTCGATGGCATGCGTGGCGAGGGGGCGAGCCAGGATGCTACTCAGGGCGCCACCGATGGATCCGATGGGGGTACGAACGGCTCCGGCGATCACGATCTTCTTTTCGCTCATCTGTGCGTCTCCTGTGCCAATCGGGCTCACCTACACCACGGGGGTGCGGTGCACAACCGAGACTGATCGACATCCGCCGCGGTTGCTCCTATCTTGAGAACCCACGGGCATGTCAGATCCATTGCGCATCTTCAGCGATTGCGGTGACCGCCCGGAGCTCGTGTCGCTTCCGGCCGGTCAGCTCGCCGTCTACAGTCAGGCCGCGCCCGATAACGACGACGCCAACGAGGACGCGGCGGCGGTCATCCTCGGGGATGAGGGCCAACTCGTGCTGGCCGTCGCCGACGGCATGGGCGGCGCCGCCCAGGGAGCCGAGGCCGCTCACCTAGCGCTCCACACCCTCGCCGACACCGTGGCCCAGCAGCGCGGCGCCCTGCGCCATTCGCTGCTCGATGGCTTCGAGCGCGCCAACACCGCGGTGCGCGACCTCGGCACCGGCGCCGCCTGCACCCTCACCGCCACGCAGGTGAGTTGCGTGGCGGTGCGCTCCTTTCAAGTCGGCGACTCGATGGCGATGGTGGTGGGCCAGCGCGGCAAGCTCAAACATCAGAGCATTCCCCAGGGACCGGCCGGCTACGGGATCGCGTCCGGTCTGCTCACCGAACGGGAGGCGATGGAACACCAAGAGCGCCACGTGATCCTCAACGCCGTCGGTATACCGCAGATGCACATCGACGTTGGCCCGCGGATCGAGCTCGCCAGGCACGATACCTTGCTGCTCGCCACCGACGGCCTGTTGGACAACCTCTACCAATGCGAGATCATCGAGCAGATCCGCAAGGGCCCCCTGGCCGAGGCAGCGGCCGGCCTGGTTCGGCTCTGCCGGCAGCGCATGTTGGACCCCGGCCCGGAGGACCCCTCCAAGCCGGACGACCTCAGCTTTATGATGTTCCGTCTCGCCTGATCATCACCCCAGCCGCTCCCACTCGAAGGTCTCGAGGTGGTTGCGCAGGGCGCTCATCGTCGGGAAGCGCTTGAGGATCCGAGTGCGCTGGAGGCCGGCGCAGATCTGCCGCACCTCTGGGCTCTGCTTGGCATAGAAGCGCTGCCCACCGAGGGCCTCATGGAAGACGGTGATCGCGTCCACCATGTCCTGACTCTGTTTGTAACGCATCCGCCGGCCCCAGTTGTAGAAGTCGATCAACTTGAGCTCGAAGCCGATACCGATCGGCTGCACCATGATGTTCTGGGAGTGGACGTCGCCGTGGTACTCGCTCACCGCGTGCACCGCCTCGAGGCCACGCACCAGATGGTACAATAGATGTAGCGCCGCGTAGGCGGTGAGCCGGCCGCCGCGTTGCTTGGCGATCCACTGCTCGAGCATCACCCCGGGGGCGAGCTCCGAAATGAGACACAGGGCCGACCGCCGGGAGATCTGGATCTCCTGGGTGTGATGGTACTGGAGCACGATCGGACAGTGGCGCAGCTTGTTGAGCTTGCGCGCCGACCAGCGAGTGGCGCGGCCGGTAGGGTTGCAGTGCGGAAAGTAGAGCTTCGCCGCCCGGTAGATGCCGGTGTCGGTCTCCAATATTTGATAGACCTCCCCCTCGGAACCGCTGCCGAGCAGCTGCACCACCTCATAGGGCTGGCCGATGCGCCGGCCGGGTCGCAGCTCAAAGCTCTTGACCTTCCCCCGCTCGATAATCATGAGAATCGCATGACAGCACGTACCCCGCCCGACCGCAATCTCCGCTCCCACGAGCTACACAACCTCGACGACCTCCG
>JAUUZB010000931.1 GCA_030590185.1 Deltaproteobacteria bacterium | reverse complement strand
TTGGGCGTGCCCCCGGGCCGTTCCGGCCCGGGGTCGGCCTCCTTACGGGCTCGGGCCTTCGCCCTCGGTACCTCCCTTCGGTCGGCACTTCGGCCCGCTGCGCCGGCCTCACCCTCCAGTCCGCCTCACGCGGGAGATCCGACGGAAGGTTGGTGCATGATGCGGCGATGGCGAGTCGCAGAGCCGGCAACGCAACGAGCCGTTGGAGGCGTCTGCGCACCGCGGCGTGTATGCGAGCCGGAGTCTCGACGTGTGACCGGATGGCATCAAACGTTGCGCCGGGAGACCCGCAGGGGCTCCCGGAGCCCGGAGCGAGACATCGAAGGTGGCTCGCGGAGATCGGAGCGAGACACCGAAGGTGGCTCGCGGAGGCCGGAGGAGACGCCCAAAGGGCGGCTCCGAAGGCACCAAGAAAAACCCATCCAGTCGGTGATTGACCCTATTCCGCCAAACCCCAACGAATGGATCCCATAACCAGAATCACTGACCGTCGTGACGGATCTGGAAGGCCCGGGCCAACCCCGCGAAATCCAGCCTCCGCTTGATCACCTCGAGGTCGGCGCCGGCGCGGCGAACGGCGAGGGCCGCCTGGTGTCGTTCGGTCGGTCGCCAGAGGTCGAGCTGCCAGGTCGCGTCGTCGTCCTCGAGCTCCGGGTCGATGGTCAGGCACAGCCCGCCGTCGAAGGAGAAGGAGAACTGGTCGAGGGGGATCGCCAGGCCCATGCCCCGCGCCTTGATGTAGGACTCCTTGAGGGTCCACAGCTCGAAGAATCGCCGGGGTTGCTCCGCGGGCGGGAGTCGCTCGAGGTCGCGTACCTCGGTGGGGGAAAAGACCGAGTCGGCGATGGTGTGGATCTTGGTGGGGCGGGTGGCGTCCTCGACGTCGATGCCGATCTCGCGATCGCGCGCCAGGATGCAGGCAACCAATCCCTTGGTGTGCGAGAGGTTGAAGCGCAGGGGCGGCGTCACCGGCGGGCTGGCGATTTCGGGGCGACCCCAGCGGTTCTCGCTAAAGGTCCAGGCCGCGGGGGACGCGTCGGCGTAGCGCGATAACAAGGCTCGGACCATGGCCCGCGCGATGATGAAGAGGCGCTTGTCCTTGTCGAAGCGAAAGGCGTCGTGGCGCTCGCGCTCGTTGGCCGACATGAGAGCGCCGAGTTGCGCGAGCTCCGATGCACTGAGTCGATCCGCCTCGACCAGCCAGACGTGGGCCTCGTTCGCCGGGGGACCGTCGTGCATGTCAGCCAGCCAGACGTGGGCCTCGTTCGCCGGGGGATCGTCGTGCATGTCAGCGGTGCCAGCGATCCCGACGCTGGCCCGCGGCGTGGCCGCCCGGCAGGATCTCGCGCACGTAGTCGTTGATATCTGCCCCCCGCCGGCGTTGCGCCGGGTAGCCGAGCGAGACCTCCTCGCAGCGCACCCCATCGAGCCAGCGGGTGGAGCGGACGTGCAAATGGCCGCTGACCACCACCGAGACGTTGAAGCGCCGGTGCCAATCCTCGCTTTGCCGGGTGCCGGACCAGATCGAAAAGCGTGGGATGTTCGGCAGCGTGCACAGGGCGCGGTGCAGCGGGTTGTGGTTGATCAACACCAGCGGCGTTTCCCGCGGCAAGGCCTCGAGCCGCGCCAGGGTTGTCTCACAACGCGCCTCGCACCAGGCGGGCAGGGAGGGGTAGGGATCCGGGTGGAGGAAGTGCTCATCCTGACACAGGGTATCCGCCTCCTTTGCCCACGCCACCGCGCCGTCCTCGGGCACGTCGTCGGGGCGGAAACTGTAATCGTAGAGCAGGAACATCGGCACCAGCAGATGGTCGCCGCCCTCGCCCCGCCAGAGCGGATACTCGTCCTCGGGGGTGAGCACGCCCCGCGTCCGGCAGATCTCGACCAGGTGCGCGTAACGCTCCGCGCCACGCAGGGTCGAGGGATCAGAGGGGTGCGTCCAGAGCTCGTGATTGCCCGGGATCCAAATCAGCTGCTCGAAGCGCGGCCCCAGGAGGTCGAGGATCTCGGCGAGCTGGGTCGGTTTCTCGCCCACGTCGCCGGCGAGGATGAGCCAGTCGTCGGGGTGCGCCGCGATTGTTTCCACCTCCCGGCGGTTGACCGGGATCCCGACGTGCAGGTCGCTGATCGCCCAGAGCTTCACCGGCGGGAGGCTATCACGAAGGCCGAAGGAAAACCGCCCGCCGCCTCGATCGCAGCGTCGATCCGCTCACCCACTGCAACGGCCGCGTGCAGCGCCCCGAGCAAGCGCTCGAACTGTGCGACGGCGTCGTCATCGAGATCCCGGCGCGCCCGCTTGCGATCCGTGAGCCACTTGTGGGCAACCCGGTAGGCGCCGAGCTCACTCTCCCAGGCGTCGAGGGGCACCGGCTCGAAATAGCTGACCCGGTTGACGTGCAGGCGACCGTGACCATCACGGCAGCGTGCCAGCTGCTTGCTCGCTTCTCCGACGCGGGTGATGCGACGGTCGCCCCCATCATGGAAGCCGAGGCCCGGCGGTGTCGGGATCGCTCCCTCGAGGAGGTGCAGGGCGATCAACTCTGCGCCGTGTCTGCTCAGCGCCCGGAAAAGCGCCCGGCTGGCGGGCAACGGCAGACGGGGGAAATCGCTGCGCAGGGCATCGGCGTAGCGTTGTCGGTAGCCGCTGGCGTTCATCACGGCATAGCAACAGGCGAGCAGATCCTCGGGCCCGAAGGTCTGCTCGAGGTCACCGGTCCCGTGGGGCACAAAGCGCAGGCGGAGCTCTCGGGCTAGCCGGGCGACCGGCTCCGGGGCCAGGTTCGGAGCGCCATCGGGCGAGAGATACAGGGGAAAGAGATAACCGCGCTCACGGCTGCGGTTGGAGACCACGCAGTCGTCCGTGGCCCCGCGGGTCGGCAGCACGTGTCGCCACGGGCCGCCAGAGGTTTGACGGCAGGTGACCAACCCGAGGTTGGGGCGGTCGATCAGGTGGCTGCTGATCGCCGGGCGCGGCCAGTCGACGATCCAGGGGGCGTAGTAGATCCAGCGTCGGTCGAGGGGCCGGTACGAGTAGGGCACGGGGCGGGTGCGCCAATCCAGATCAGCGCGCACCCGGGCGCGGGCCGCCGTTAGCTTCCAACTACGGGTGTCGCCCGGCGGGTAGCGCGCGGCGCCCTTGCCCGCGAAGTAGGCAGC
>JAUUZB010000673.1 GCA_030590185.1 Deltaproteobacteria bacterium | reverse complement strand
TCAGGAATGCCTTCCAGTCTGGGCACTCCTCGAGCCAGGTGCTCTGCTCGACGAATTCTCGCGACAGGCCCCCCGAGTAGGGAAGAAAGATCGTGAGACCCGAGGTGTTGTCGGCGTAGTCGCCGCTGGCTTGGTGATGGCCGATCGCCTTGTCGAGCCGGCGTCGCACCGCAATGGCAGCTCGGTGGACCGCAGTATCGGGGGGGAATGCTGCGCACAGCGCCGCGCAGACGCTGCCGAGGTCCGCCAGGTCTGGATCGCTAAAGCGCACCGGTTGCTCGTCGCAGGCGGTGGCGATGGTGGGGTTGCGAAAGCCTCCCGCCTCCGCCAGCGCCTTGCCGAGCTTGTTGAGGGCGACCTTGACCGCAGGGATCCCGGCCAGGCGTAGGCTCGACATGGTGTCCGCATCACTGGTGCGGGCCACCGCATCCGCGACGTCCGCGGCGCTCAACGTGCCCTCTTGGGCGTGGAGACCGGCGAGCTCCTGAAAGATCGCGCGATAGGGCCAGCCGGTATTCGAGATCGTCTGTTCGCTGCCAATCATGAAGCCGGTGTGTTCCGCCAAGGTACTCGCGACGGTGAGGTTCTGCATCAAGCAGGCGTCAAAACCAAAGACATCGATGGGGCGTTTGCTGTTGGCCAACACGGCGGAGAGCTCGTTGAGATCCAGGGCGCTCTTTCGATCGGGAGACGAGTCGTCGGGAGCCATCCCCTTGAAGGCGAAGCCGTGGCCCCAGATGTCCAAGAAGAAGCGCTCGGAGGGTACCTGGTCCTGGACCAGCTCCAGCGCGGCTTCCAGGGTCTTGCTATCGGCCAGGTCCAGCTCGCCGTCGCCCTGCCGCATCAATTTCGCCAGGGGCGTGCCGGGCGGAATGGGTAGCTCCTGGGATACGATCCCACGTCCGTCAACGTGATCATCCTGAGAGATGATGAGCAGCCGGCTCTTGGCCCGGGAGTTGAACGCCGGGTTGTCGCCCACCTTGCTGCCGCCATCGCAGAGCACCACCACGTTCATGAACGGGGCGACGTCTTTGTAACGCTCCTCGAGCTCGTTGACGTCGGCGACGCCCGAGGGCTCGAGGTTGTTGTCCGCGGACATGTACACAAAGAGCGTCCATTCCTTCTTGACCGGTCGCGGAGCGTTGCCGATCTCAGCAGGCGCCGTCGGGCCATCGACCGCAGCTTGTTTTGCCACCACGCAGGCGCGCAGGGCATCCCTGTCCGCGGGGCGGGTGAAGGTACCGAACTCGACGATCCGCGACACCACCTCGGAGGTCTCCGGACCCAGCGGTCCCATTCCCTCGAGGGTCGCGATGATCTCTCGAACCCGCGCGGTGTCCAGAGTCGGGTTGGCGACGAGACTGTTGCGAAGGGTGATCGCGAGCTGCGCGTCGGCTTCCTCAGCAAAGTAGCGGCGGGCTTCAGCCTGGGATGGACTGCGGCCCGCGAGCATCGTTCGAATGATCGCATGGGTCGGGTTGCTGCCCTCGACTCTGCCCATGCGCTGGCGAAGGGCCCCGAGGCCGCCGGTTGCCGCGTCTGCCTGCGCCGTGAGGGCAACGTCAAAACCCGAACCGGAGTACCGGACCGATTTGACGTGCTTGCCCAACTGGCTGATGGCGGCCAGGGCCAGGGCCGGGAGCGACTCATCACGACCCAAGCTCGAGTCGGGAGGGGGCAGGTTCACGGGCGTTGCCGAGGAGTTGGATTTGGGCTCGGCCTCGGCCTCGGCCTCCTCGACGGTCGATGGCGCGGGCTCGAAGATATCCCGTCGAAGGCCGTCCGCCTCCCGGGCGTCGATGCCGTCCGTCGCGGCCGAGCGGAGCAATTCGTCGAGCTCCGGTTTGACCATGCCATCGAGGTCCAGCCGCCGGCCGTCGGTGAACGTGATGTGGAGACTACGACCTAAAATGGTGTCGCCCTTTGGCTGGTTCTGGGACCACGAGCCCAACGCTCGTCCTGCAGGGGGATTATCACCCCGATTGGCCTGAGGTTGTGTGAATTTGGCGAAAACTGAGACGACCTTCGTGGTCGAGCGCCGGGATCTCGACCCCGCGGCGACGAGGCCCGCCGGCCCCGGGGCCGAGGCGAGCGATGGAGCCGCGGTCGAGGTAACCGGCAACGTGGCGTGGCGCGAGCAGGCCCCGGTGGTCTCCCCGCCCATGGCTCGCTCCCGCCACCAGCTCGCGTTTGATGACCGCCGTGGCGTGGTGGTCGCCTTTGGCGGCCGTAACGACCCCTTCCTCGATGACACCTGGGAGTGGAACGGCTCGGCCTGGAACGTTGTCCCGTCGGCGGGTGGGCCAGCGGACGGCCGCAAGCGGATCACCTTGGTCTTTGACCGGGCGCGGAACGTTGCCGTTTTTTTCGGAGGCACTGACGCGGACTATGCGTACGACGAGACCTGGGAGTGGAACGGCTCGACTTGGAGCGAGGTGATTCCCTCTGGCAGCCGACCATCGGTTCGCTACGACTACGGCATGGCGTATGACAGCGCGCGCCAGGTGACGGTCATGTTCGGTGGTGTATCCAACTCGGAACGCATGGACGATACTTGGGAGTGGGACGGAACCACCTGGACCCAGGCGCCAACCCCGGCGGTCCATCCGAGCGCTCGCCACAGCGCGATCTTGACCTATGACAGCCTCCGCGAGGTACCCGTCCACTCTAGCCCACCCGCCTAACCTCTTGCTTTGCACCCGCGGCGCCGCCCAGTTTCACGGCCCGGAGGTGCAACAATGCGACGAAAACGATCAGGAGGCCGCCGGTTGGCGGCGCGTTTGAGCAAGGCCCTCGCCAAGCGGCGCTGGAACGAGGCCGACGCGCGCACGGTGATTGACGCTCTGGAGCGCAGCGGTGAGTCGGTGACGGCGTTCGGGGAGCAGCATGATCTCAACCCGTGGAGACTCCGGCGATGGCAGATTCAACTGCGACCGGATTCGCCAGTGCCATCGGACGCGCTGGCATCGGTATTCCCGGTGGCGGTGCGTGGCGATGAAAGGGCGGCTGCGGACCAGGCCCCGATCGAGGTCGAGCTTCCAGACGGTATCATCATACGGCTCGCGACAGACTTCGACGGCGACTCGGTCCGGCGTCTCCTCGGGGTCCTGAGGTGCTAACGCTCCCGCCGACAGTGCGGCTTTATGTGTGCACCGAGCCGGTCGATATGAGGAAGTCGTTCGACGGGTTGGCCATCGCGGCGCGCGAGCTCGTCGGGGGCGACCCACTCAGCGGCCATCTCTTCTTCTTCTTCAACCGCCGAGGCGACATCTGCAAGGCAGTCTGGTGGTCGGCGGGCGGCTATTGTCTCTTCGGCAAGCGTCTCGCCAAAGGTAGCTTCTGTATTCCGTCGGCGCCGAGCGCCGGTAGACGTCACGTCGAGCTCGAGGCCGGGGAGCTCGCCTTGTTGCTCGACGGGATCGATCTGCGCGACACGCACAAACGTACGCGGTGGTCGCCGCGGCGCAAAAAAAGCGACAATAAGAACAACTCATCGCTTTCCTTGTCGGGCGCGGCCCCCATATAGAAGGGGTGAGCGAGACATCTCCCACGCCCCGCACCGACCTCGACCAAGTAGGAGATTTCCTGCGCGAGCTGCTGCGTTCTGGCCGCGACGATGAAGCCGTGGCGCTGGTGCTCGAGCTCCTCGAGGCGTTGCGCAACAAGAACACCGAGCTCGAACTGCGTGTCCGCAAGCTCCTCAAGGAACAGTACGGTCGCAAGAGCGAAGGCGTCTCGAGCGACCAGCTGTCATTCTTCCTCGAGCAGTTCGACTCGAAGAACCCCGACGAGGCGACAGCCGAAGCGAAAGAGACGCTCGATGCGCCCGACGACGAGGAAGACGACAAGGTCGCCGACAGTTTTAAGAAGAAGGGCTCGCGCGGCCGCCGACCGTTGCCGCCGGACATCAAGCGCACCCAACACGAACATCGCGTCGAAGGCGATGCGCGGATGTGCCCGC
>JAUUZB010000020.1 GCA_030590185.1 Deltaproteobacteria bacterium | reverse complement strand
TTGAGATCGCCGCCGAGGTCGAGGCGCAGGACCTCCGCCTGGGTCAGAACCTCGGCCCCAAAGGACTTTGCCTGCCTGAGCATGGTCTGGCTGATGGCGTGCCCCGAGGTCGCCTCGACGCCCGGGTAGTTGGCGACCTGGTAGGAGAGGACCATCTGACCGCCGGGGGTGCCGGTGTCGATGACCAGGGCGCGCTTCTTCGCCCGGGCCAAGTAGATGGCCGCCGTCAACCCTGCGGCCCCTGCGCCCAGGACGATGACGTCGTAGGCTTGGGTCTCGTTGCCGTCGCTGACCATGACGTTTCCTCAGGCGGCCTGGCGGCCGGCTTCTCCAAAGGCGCGGTCGAGGTTCTCCTTGACCTGCTTCTTGTTCTGGATGCCGCTGGTCGCCGCCACCACCTCGCCGTTCTTGAAGTAGACGGTGAAGGGCAGGCCCATAAAACCGCGCACCTGTGCCAACGATTTGATGTTGTTCGCCGCCGGGCCGTCAAAGGCCATGTCCCGAAATGCCACGTTGGTGTAGCCGTCGCGCAGGTTCTCCATGACGTCGTAGACCGGCAGGCACATCGGGCCCTCGCGGCCGCAGCACAACATGACGTTCTCGTTCTGGTCGAGCAGCTCGGTAAAGGTGGCGTCGCTCTCGACGTGCTCGAGGTTGGTTCTCAACATGGCTCACTCCTCTACCCGCGACGTTGGGGCGCGGGCGCGTGTTCATGTCGGTGGGAGCCAGGGAGAAAGAAAAGGATGCAACCTTTTCTCAACCAGGACGCAATGATGGACGACTCAGGTCCGGATCTCGCGGTGCTCGCCGAACACTTCACGTAGGGTGTCGGCGATCTCCCCGACCGTGCACAGGGCCCGGGCGCAGTCGAGGATCTTGGGCAGAAGGTTGTCATCACCGCGCGCCGCCACGTCGAGGGCGGCTAGGGTCTCGGTGGCGCGGGCGGCGTCACGACTGGCGCGAACCTCGGCGGTGCGGTGTTTCTGACGATCCTCGAGCTCCGGGTCGAGGCGCAGGATCGGCGGCGGCGCCTCCTCCATTTGGAACTCATTGACGCCGACCACGATATCGTCGGCGTTGTCCTGGGCGAGCTGCTGGCGGTAGGCGGCGTCCTCGATGGCCCGCTGGGGAAAACCCTGCTCGATGGCGGCGACCATGCCGCCCTTGGTGTCGATGGCGTCGATCAGCTCCCTGGCGGCGCCCTCGAGCTGATCGGTCAAGCGCTCCACCAGGTAGGAGCCACCGAGGGGATCGGCGACGTTGGCGATGCCGGTCTCGTGGGCGATGACCTGTTGAGTCCGCAGGGCGATGCGCGCCGACTTCTCGGTGGGTAGGCCGAGCGCCTCGTCCATGGAGTTGGTGTGCAGACTCTGGGTACCGCCGAGGGCGGCGGCGAATGCCTGTAACGCCACCCGCACGATGTTGTTCTCCGGCTGTTGGGCGGTGAGGGTAGAGCCGGCGGTTTGGGTGTGGAAGCGCAACATCAGGCTGCGCGGATTGGTGGCGCCAAACCGGCCGCGCATGATCGTGGCCCACAGGCGACGGGCGGCGCGGAACTTCGCGACCTCCTCGAAGAAGTTGTTGTGGGCATTGAAGAAGAAGGCGAGCCGCGGCGCGAAGTCGTCCACCGCCAGACCCGCCTCGATGGCGGCCTCGACGTAGGCGATGCCGTCTGCGAGGGTGAAGGCTATCTCCTGGGCGGCGGTGCAGCCGGCCTCACGAATGTGGTAGCCGGAGATCGAGACAGTGTTCCACTTTGGGATATTCTCGCGACAGAAGGAGAAGATGTTGGTGATGACCCGCATCGACGGCCGCGGCGGATAGATATAGGTGCCGCGGGCCATGTACTCCTTGAGGATGTCGTTCTGGATGGTGCCCCGCAGGTCCTTCGACGCCACGCCCTGTTTCTCGGCCACCGCCAGGTAGAAGCACAGCAGGGTGCTAGCGGTGGAGTTGATAGTCATCGAGGTGGAGACCTCGCCCAGCGGGATCTGGTCGAACAGCACCTCCATATCGGCGAGGCTGTCGATCGCCACCCCTACCTTGCCGACCTCGCCCATGGCGCGCGGCGAGTCAGAGTCGAGTCCCATTTGGGTCGGCAGGTCAAAGGCGACCGATAGACCGGTCTGCCCCTGCTCGAGCAGATAGCGATAGCGACGATTCGACTCGGCCGCGTCCCCAAAGCCGGCGTACTGGCGCATGGTCCAAAACCGGCCACGGTACATCGAGGCATGGATGCCCCGGGTGTACGGGTACCTGCCCGGCAGGTCGTCCGGATCCGGCGGCATACCGGGGGCCACGTAGACCGGTTCCATGGGCATGCCGCTCGAGGTGTGAAAGACCTCCTTGCGCTCCGGCGACTTTTTGGTCGCCGGTCCGTAGAGCTCTCTCTTCCAGGTGGTGAGGGGGTCGTTGTCAGTCACGGCCCGGTACCTAGCACAGTCATCGCGATCCTCAACAGCTTGACCCCACCGACCAACCGCGAATAGGCCTGTCCTGAGTTCGTCGAAGGGCCCGCGCCCACACCGGAAGAGCCGTGACAAAAAAGGCGCTGATCATCCTGGCCTTGATCTTCTCCGGCTCGATCCAGATCCTGATCTCCGCGCCCTACACGTGGAACTGGCTGGCGACCTTCTACCTGGTGCCCGGCCTGTGGGCGATAGGCCAGCTGCGCGGCGGCCGCGCCTTTCTCGGCGGCTGGCTGCTCGGCATCGCCGCCAACGTCACCATCTTTTATTGGCTGGTGCACACGGTCCAAGAGTTCTCGAACCTCGGCACGCCCGCGGCGATCGGCGTACTGCTGCTCTTCGGCCTCACCTTCGGGGCCTACGCCGGTTTCTTTGCCTGGGGCTTCGTGGCCCTGCGGCGCATCAGCGGCGACTTCTGGCCCTTCGCCATCGCCGCCTGGTGGGTGGCCTGCGAATTTCTCAACCCCCAGCTCTTTCCCTACTACCAGGGTGTCATCTTCTATCAGACGCCGTGGATCTTCCTGATCGTCACCATCACCGGTGTGCCCGGGGTCAGCTTCCTGGTGGTGAGCTGGAACGCGCTGCTGCTCTGGACCCTCGAGCGGTGGCGTCGTGGAGAGCCGCTGCGACATCCCGCGTTGGTACGCGCTGCTGTGGTGAGCATGGGGCTGGTGGCGATCAGCGTCATCGTCTCCGTCGGGCAGTTGATCGCCATCGACCGGGCACAGGCCGGGGCCGAGAGCGTGCGCATCGCGTTGGTGCAAACCAACCTCGACGTCGAAACGCGACGTACCGTTGCCCGCCTGGGCCTCACCGCCGTGATCGACGTCCTACTCGAGACCTCGGAGCGCGCCATCGCCGCCGACCCGGAGATCGACGTCTTCGTGTGGCCCGAGGGGGCCGTGCCCGACTCGCCCTACGCCGCGCATAACCGGGGAGTGCGCCGCTTCGTGGCTGAGCACGGGGTGGAGATCTGGACCGGCGGCAGCGCCCACGAGCGCACCGCGGACGGCCATCTCGCCAAATACAACTCCGCCTATCGGATTTTCGGCGGCGGGGAGATCAGTGAGCGCTACGACAAGAACATCCTGCTGCCCTTTGGCGAGTTCATGCCGCTCAAGGAGACCTTTCCTTTCCTCGAAAAAGTCCGTGGAGGTGGCCGCTACAGCCACGGCGAGGGACTCCGGGTCATCGACACACCGCACGCCCGGTTTTGTTTCCTGATCTGCTACGAGGCCATCCGCCACGCCCTGGTGCGCGAGAACGTCGAGCTCGGCGCCAACCTCCTGGTCAACATCACCTACGACGCCTGGTTTGGCGACACCGCCTGCGCCGGTCAGCACCTGATGCTGGCGGCGATTCAGTCGGCCCAATTCGGCATACCCTTGGTGCGCGCTGCCACCACCGGCATCTCGGCGGTGGCGGATCCGCGCGGCGTGTTGACCCACACGACCCGCGTCTTCGTACCGGCGGTGCTGGTGACGGACGTCGAGCCGCTTCGGGTTCCCACGGCCTACAGCTGGCTTGGGGATTGGTTCGCCTGGAGCTGCGTGGCGGCGTCGTTCCTGCTGCTCGTGGCGGCCAGGATCCAGACACGCCGACAGAGGACCACCGCAGAGGCCGAGGCTCAGCCGCAGGAAAACGAAGCAAACCCGACCCGGCTCGAGCCCAACGCGGGCTCCACAAGCACTGCCACTGATCCTATAGTAGACGCGCCCGAGGAGGGTAGAGATCTGGAGGACGCATGAAACGGCTCGCGATAATTCTAGGCCTGACCCTGACGCTCTACGCCTGCGGTGATGACGGCAAGCTCAAGATGTACGAGTCCTGTAGCAGCGGCGCGCAGTGTACGGAGGATCTGGTCTGCATCGTCGGCGCCTGCACGAGTTCCTGTTCGGTCGACAGCGGCACCTACAACGTCGGTGAATGCCCCGCCGCCTCTGAATGCGCCGAGGCCGCGGTCGGCTGCTGTCTCCTCACCATCGTCGCCGACGGCGTGGGCCAGGGCAACTGCACCATCAATCCACCGCTGCCGGCCGGTTAGACCGGCCGCGGTCCGTCAGTTCTTGGGTCGCTGGAAGCAGAGCAGGTTGTCGCGGTCCATATAGCCGATGCTGATCAGCTCCCAGCCCTTGTCACCCGCCTCGGTCAAGTCGTTGGTGAGGCTGGCCTTGTTGAACAACACGCACAGGAAATCGTAGGCCGAGGCGCGCTGGCGCTTGGGGCGGGGGGCGACCGTTGGCGACGGTGGCTCGGTGGGTTCGGCCGCGGCTGCCTCGGACGCGGGCGTGGAACCAGGGGCGGCGTCCGGTCCAGGGCCACCAGCGGTGGCGGATCGGTCGGGGCTAGCTTTCGAATCCTTCCCGCCGGGGACTGAGCCTCCGGCCGCCGCGTCGGGTGGCGTCGCGGCACTCGCTCCGCCGAGGGTCTCCACCGTGGGGGCGGGTGGCGTTGCGGGCTCGGGGGCCGGTTGCACCGCGGTCGGCGCGGGCGTGGGCTGAAGGGATGTCGGTTGGAGCGGCGTGGGCTCAGGAGCTGGTGCCGGCGTGGGCCTAGGCGCAGGCGTGGGGGTTGGTGTGGGTGCGGGCGCTGGTGTTGGATCTGGCGCCGGAGCGGGCGGCGTTCCCGGAGGTGCGCCTGGGGGCGGGGCGGGTGCTGGGGCGGGCGGGCTTCCCGGAGGCGCGCCGGGAGGGGACGCAGGTGCTGGCGGTGCCCCGGGCGGCGCTCCAGGTGCAGGGGCGGGCGGAGGTGCAGGTGCAGGTGCAGGTGCAGGTGCTGGTGCTGGTGCTGGCGCTGGCGCTGGTGCTGGCGCTGGCGGAGGTGGCGGCGTGGGCGGAGGCGGTGGAGCCGGTGCGGCCGGGGGTGGCGGTGCCGGCGCGGGGGCAGGCGCGGGCTCCGGCGCGGGTGGCGGGGGTGCCGGCTCGTATTCGTACTCTTCATCCTCGAAACGGCGGTTCCGCTTTGTCTTCTTCTTCTTTGTCTTCTTGCGCTGGGCGACCAGGGTCGGCTCCGGGTCCGCGGTGACCGCGTTGGCCGGCGGCGACCTCGATCCATCCGTGCCCGGGGAGGCGAGCGCATCACTCGGCGCGCACAGGGCCAGGGCAGCTAAGCCGACCAAGCCCAACAATAAAAACCTCGCAATGATCCTCGCCATGGCGTCCTTTCCCCGCGGCTTCCCGCCGGGCCACTGTACCGGACCCATCGGCCCCAGGAAAGTCATCTGACGCAGGCAGCGACTACCCACTCCCGGGCCTAGGACTCACCGGACTCGCCCTCCCCGTCGAGCCCATCGGCGCGCTCGTCGGCGTCGTCGTCACGTTCGTTGGCGTCGCGCTCCGCGGCCTCCTCTGGCGGTGCCGGATCACCCGAGGGCAACCCGTCGAGGTCGACCCGCCGGGCGGCCCACGCCGCGTAGGTGCCGAAGGGCAACAGGCCCCAGATCAACGGCGAGAACTTGCGCACGGTCTTGACCCGCCTGGCGGTCATCTCCTTGAGCAGCCCCACGCCGACAAAGCCGTTGACCAGATGCCCCAGGGCATAGATGCCAATGGCGATGGCGGCCATGAAGAAACGCAGACGCGCTTCGGCGTCCATTTCCCCCTCGGGGGTGCCGCTGCCGGCGAAGGCCGCGATGGCGGCTACGACCGTAAAGAAAAAACCGGCCCGGCGCAGGGTGATGTAGGCGCTGCGCACGCGCACCGTGGCCAGCACCTCCTCGTCATCGAGCTGCCCGGCGTCGGGGTGATTGGAGACCGCGTAGGACACCAGGGTCGGGTGGCGTAGGGTCGCGAACAGGCCCCAGGCGACCAACGGCCCCAACGGCAACAGCCCGTGCAGGATAATCGCGCCGTTGCGCGCCTTGATCAGGTTCATGGCCCGTGGCCGGTGGTCGAGCTTGCGACCCCAGTCGAGGATCAAGAGCAAAATCATCAGGCCGGTCACGCCGCCAATGACCGCGAAGATGCCGAGCTCGGTCTCGCCTGAACGGCCCCAGTCGATCAGCCAACCGAGCCCCGAACACTCGATGAACGCCAGCCCGGCCAGGATTTTGAACCGCATCCGGGCGGACGCGACTAAATCCTCGACCTTGACGGAGAGCTCAGCCGTAAACCTCCGCCGCAACGTGACTTCGCCCATTTGGCTTCTCCGACCCTTCCAGCATACACCATTGGCGAAACTCGACTCTCGGTCAACGGACAGGAGCCGCCATGCCGGACGCCCTGCTGATCACCCAGTGCCTGCAGAACGACTTCGTCCAGCCGCTTGGGCGCTATGACGAGCTCCCGAACACCCTGCACGTGGGCCACGACGAAGCGCTGCGGCTCATGGGCCCCGATCCGGCCCACGGCCCGGTGGCGGCCACCATGCGCTGGGCCCTACGCCAACCGGATGATGAGCTAGCGATGATCCACATCCGGGACTGGCACGATCCGAACGACCCAGGCCAGGCCTCCCACCTCGAGCTCTTCGGCGAGCATTGCCTGCACGACACCGCGGGAGCGCGCCTGGTGTTCGAGGACTGGCCGGACGAGAAGGCGGCCAACAAGCGTCCGGTGGTGATCGACGGCATGACCCTCAACGATTTCAAGGGCACCCAACTAGCCGAGGTGCTCGGTGCCTGGCAGGGCCAGTCGCTGAGGGTTGGCATCATCGGGGTGTGGACCGAGGCCAAGGTGACCTTCCTCGCCTACGAGCTCGCCACCCGCTTTCCGAGCTTTCGCCTCGGGGTCTGCTCCGCCCTCACCGCCAGCTCCTCGCGGGCCAACCACTTCCTCGCCCTCGACCAGCTCGAGAAGCTGCTCAACGTCGAGATCTTTCCGTCGGTGGGCGCCTTCATTCGCTTCCTCGGCGGGGAGGCGGAGGAGCTCGTGCTCCCTGGTCTCGCGGACCAGAAGCACCCGGAGCTGAGCGTCAGCGACGACGCTAACATCGGCGACACCGATCTGCGGCTGCTGCGCTACCTGTTCCGCGACAGTCGCACGGCCCGCTTCAAGGTGCTCGCCGGCGGCTACTCCGGCAACCTGGTGCTCGGCAGCACCAGCGAGAGCCTCGAGGGCATCGAGCAGGTGCCGCACGTCGTGAAGATCGGCGAGCAGGATCTGATCGGCCGCGAGCGTGCCCGCTTCGAGCGCATCGAGTCGGTGCTCGGCAACGCGGCGCCGAGCATCACCGCCTTCGCCGACCTCGGGGACCGAGGCGCCATCAAATACCGCTACGCCTCGATGGCCGGCGGCTTCGCCAACACCTTCCAACGCAAGTACGTCGCCGGGCTGACCCGGGAGAAGACCCAACATTATACGAAGGTGGTGTTCGAGGATCTCCTCGGCCGCTTCTACGCCGCCGCCACTTTGGAAAAGGCCGACCTGCTCGAGCACTACTGGTTCAGCCCGGACTTTGCCCCGGGCGTACGCCGCCGGGTCGAGGCCTTGGTCGGTCCAGCCGCGGGTGACGAGATCACCATCGGGCAACGCCGGGTCTACAACCTCTGCCGCTTCTACGAGCAGGACCTCGCCGCCCTACCGCGCAATTTCTCCGACACCTGTTTCATGTCCTACGTCCACGGCGACCTCAACGGCGCCAACATCATCATCGACGACCAGGACAACGTTTGGCTCATCGACTTCTTCCACACGCAACCGGGGCACGTCCTCAAGGACCTGATCAAGCTCGAGAACGATCTGCTCTACATCTTCACGCCGGTGAAGGACGCGGCCGAGCTCGAGGAGGCCTGCCGGCTCTCGGATCTATTGTTGGCGGTGCAGGATCTAGCGGCGCCGCTGCCGCCGGCTCAGGAGACGGGGCTCACCCACCCGGAGCTGCTGCGCGCCTACGAGACGGTCTGTGACCTGCGCGCCATCTACCCGCCCCTGATCAACACCGACCGCAGCCCGCTCCAGGTGTTCATCGGCATGCTGCGCTATGCAGCGCACACCCTCTCCTTCTACGAATCGAACGAGTGGCAGAAACGTTGGGCCCTCTACACCGCGGCCCGCTGCGCGGAAACGATCACCCGGGTCATGCACCAGCGCGGGCCCTTGCGGGTGGACTGGCTCGACGCCGCGCACACCGGCCCCGGCCGGCTCGGCATCACCCTGCTGCCCGGGCGCCGGGACTACAACCGCGACCTCACCGAGGACCTCGCCGCCCTGCGCGAAGCGGGCGTCACCGACGTGGTCACCCTCGTCCAGCAGTCAGAGCTCGACAACCATGGCGTGCCAGACTTGCCGGCGGCGATGCGCGGCGCCGGCTTCGGCCACCGCTGGCTGCCGATCGTCGACCAAGGCACGCCGAGCCGCGAGCAGATGCGAGAGCTCGCCGCCTGGCTGGAGACGAAGCTCAGCGCCGGCGCCGCGGTGCTCCTTCATTGCGTCGGGGGGCTCGGTCGATCCGGTACGGTGGCGGCCTGTTTCCTCCAGACCCGGGGCCTCACCGCCGAGGCAGCCATCGCCGAGGTTCGTCGGGCCCGTTCCCCCCGCGCCGTCGAGTCGCTGCTCCAAGAAACCTACGTCCGCACCTTTGGCTGACGGGCCATAGGATTCCCGGGGGGAGGACGTTATAGTCCCGCCCCATACCACCGGGTGAACGAACCTTCTCAAGGAGAGCCCCATGCGTCCCGTCACTGCACCGATCATCGCACTGTGCATCCTGTTCGTCGCACCGCTGGTCCAGGCCCAACCCCGCGGCCGGCGCGGCCCCCCGGTGCGGACCCCTCCCCCCCGGGGCGCTCCCGTGCGGGGTGCACCGGATTGCAACGCCCGTGGCCAGTCACTCGACAGCTCCGAGCAGCAAAATGAGGACCGCAAGGCCGAGCTGGCCGGCATCGAGGCGCAGATCGACGAGCTGATCGACCAGCTCAGCCAACTGCAGAGCCGGCGCAAGCGGCTGGCCGTGGCCATCGAGCGGACCGAGAGCTTCCTCTATACCGCCCGACCGAAGTGGAAGAAGGACTGCGGCAGCTCGGTCAACTGCGGCCAATACGAGAGCCTGGTCGACGGCCTCGAGCAACGGCAAAAACCGGTCGAGGCACTGCTCACCACCCTGCGTACCGAAATTGCCAGCACCCGCAAGGCGGTGCAGGCGCTGCGCAAGAAGATCGAGCCCTTGCGCCAGGACTACAAGCGGTACACCTGCGACTCCCTGGTGCCGGGCCAGACCACCCAGGCGACGATCAACCGCTGCACCAGCATCTTCAGCCAGTGGAATCGCCTGCAGGCGGATCTCAACAACCACAACAGCCGCCTGCCGGACCTGCGGGCCCGTTATCAGCGCGCCGCCAGCCAGTCGGACGCCAATGAAAAGCGCGCCAAGAACTACGAGACCTACCTGGCCACCAACTGCAAGAGCAGCAGGAAGCTCGCGACGGTGCGCAAGTACACCAACGTGCGCGAGCGGGCCAACCAGATGCACAAGGAGCTGAACTCCTTGATCCAGGAAGTCACCTCCCTGCGGGGCATCAAGATCACGCTCGATTGATCCCCTGGCATCCGAACCAACCGACGGCTGGACCGAGCCGGCGGCCACCGACCATCGGTGGCGCGCCGGCGGGTCCACCGCCTGCCTACCTCCCCCTCAGCGAAACCCTCGCCCGCCTCTGGGATGAGGTCGCCGCCCGGCCGCGCTTCGGTGGTGGTCTGTGGCGCTACCTCGCCTTGCGCCGACAGATGCGCCTTCGACTCCTCGACCCGCGTGGGGTGCGGATCGTCGGTCCGCCGGGCAAAATCAACGACTGCACGGGCTGCACCGACATCTGTTGCATCGGCCCCCGCTCCACGGTGCTCCTGCGCCTGCGGGACATCGCCACCTTGATCGACATCGGCCGAGAGGATCTGATCAGTCAGGACAAGCCGCGCTTTTCCACCGCCGAGATCGCCCAACGCCCCGCCCTTCGTCGCCACGTCGGCTCCAGTGGCTGGGATATCTTCCCGGTGCTGGCCCAAAACAGTATGGGCGCCTGCGCCGCCCTCACCCTGGACGGCAAATGCGAGATCTATCCGAATTGGCCGCTCTCCTGCGCCCGCTTCCCCTATGCCCTGCACAATAACTTTCGGGAGGTTTTCTTCAGTCGCCGCTGTGACTCTTTTTGGGTCAGGCCGGACGCCGAGCAGCCGGTGCGCGACATGGCCCAGGCGGCGGTCGACGCCTACAACGAACGGATCAAGGATCTGGTGTTGCTCGAGTATGCCGCCGAGCCCCTCACCAAGCTCGGCTTGGTTCGCCATCTACGACTCGAGCCAACGCCGCAGCCCGGTTGATATCGCCGACCGCATGGAGTTTAAGAGCCGCGGTTTCGAACGCGGGAAGCGGGGATCATGGAAATCGGACTCGAGCTCTCGAACGGCGGACGCATCATGCTCTGGCGGACGCTGGATCGGCAGCTCATGTCGGTGGGGCGCAACCCGGAGTGCGACCTCTGCGTCCCGGACGAAGCGGTGGCTCCGATCCAACTGTTGCTGCGCCTCGACTCGGGCGGCGTCAGCCTCCTGAACCGTCACCCCGACGGAACCCGGGCGGCGGATGAGCTGGTCACCGACGAGCTCAAGCTCGCCAACGGTGACGCCATCGAGCTCGGGCCACTGGTGGCCACGGTGCGCTTCCGCGAGGGGCACGCCCTGGTCGGCGGCAAGACCCGCACCCTCACGCATCCCGACGCCGCACCAACGAGCCAGGTCTTGGTTGGTGTTCAGGGCCAGGCCGCCGCCACAGAGTGGGAGCTCACCGCGGCCGGGTTGACCATCGGCAACGAGCCCACCAACGACATCATCCTCGACGACTCGTACGTCTCGGGCTTCCACGCCCAGCTGCGCCTGGAGAACGGCCGTTGCTTCGTGCGCGATCTCGACAGCCGCAACGGCGTGTTCATCGCCGGTCAACAGGTCCGCGAGGCGGAAGTTCCGCTCGGCTCCCAGGTGACCGTGGGCCAGAGCACGATCACGGTACGCGCCAACGACGCGGTTGACAGCGACGCTTCGTCACCCACCACCCCGTTCGTCGGCTCCTCAGCGGTCGCCAAACGAGTCCGCGACATCATCGGGCGCCTCGCCCCCAACGACGCCCCGGTCTTGATCACCGGCGAGACCGGCACCGGCAAAGAGATCGCGGCAAAGATGTTGGTCGACCTCAGCCACCGAGCGGACGGCCCGTTCGTGCCCATCAACTGCGGGACGCTCGGTCCGAGCCTGATCGGCTCTGAGCTCTTCGGCCACGAGAAAGGTGCCTTCACCGGCGCGGTGGCGCGCAAGCCAGGCGCCTTCGAGAGCGCCGACGGCGGCACCCTATTCCTCGACGAAATCGGCGAGCTTCCCCTGGAGCTCCAACCCCAGCTCCTGCGGGTGGTCGAGTACGGCGAGGTGCGCCGCATCGGCGCCGAGGATACTCTGAAGGTCGACGTACGACTGGTGGCGGCGACCAATCGCTTCCTCGACGTAGAGGTCTCGCGCGGCGGCTTCCGCGAGGATCTCTTCCACCGCCTGCACGTCCTGACGGTCGAGCTCCCCCCGCTGCGCAGCCGCAAGGACGACATCCCAGAGCTGACCCGTTTCTTCCTCGCCCAGGCCACCCCGGAGGGCGAGAAGGTCACCCTCTCCGACGCCGCCTTCGCCAAGCTGATCGCGCACGACTGGCCGGGCAACGTCCGCGAGCTCCGCAACGTGATCCACCGCGCGGTATTGATGCGCCTCACCGACGTGCTCGACGAAGAGGCGATCACCTTCGCGCCGAGCACCCTAGCCACCCGGGTGCAGGCCAAGAGCGCCACCAGCAGTCGCACCCTCGCCCAAATCGAACGCGAGGCGATCGTGGCGGAGTTGGTTCGGCACAAGGGGAACAAGAAAGAAGCGGCGGCGACGCTGGGCGTGTCGCGCTCGACGGTTCACCGAAAGATCGACGAGTTCGCGATCGACGTGCCGGCTTTGTTGGGGCGTAGGGGGCGCTGAGGAGCGGTCACGCCGGCGCCCACGCCCACGCCCGCGCCCACGTCCACGCCCGCGCCCACGTCCACGCCCGCGCCCACGTCGGCACCCTCGGATCTACTCGCCACCTCCCAGGCGCACCTACCTGCAGAACACCGCCCACACGCGCGCCCGCGGAGCTGCTGACCACCGCCCACGCCCACCGCACTGCAGAACACCGCCCACGCCCACACGCGCGCCCGCGGAGCTACTGACCACCGCCCACGCCCACCGGTTGGAGGTTTCGTGCACTGTCCGGTGTGGGTGCGATCGCTCGGAGCTATCTCGACCGCTGTTGCTGGGCACCGAAGGGAGGATCGCCGTGCTGCCGCGTGGCGCGGTGCCAACGAGTGCCGGTGGAGATCGATGCAACGCGCGTGGCGCGGTGGCGCTGAGAGCCGATGGAGATCGATGCAACGCGCGTGGCGCGTGCCACCGAGACCCGTTGGAGAAGGATGCAGCGCTGGCACGCCACTGGCCGGGCGTGGCGCTCTGCGTCGGCCGCCCCCGCGGCACGCGACGCAGTGCGAGCGCG
>JAUUZB010000089.1 GCA_030590185.1 Deltaproteobacteria bacterium | reverse complement strand
CCGGGCGCTGCGACGAGCCCTATGACAGCGCCGGCCAATACTTCCTGTGCGGCCTCGGCTTTGGCGGGCTCTGGTACGGCGAATGCGATACCACCCTGAGCTGCGAGCTGGGCTTTGACGGCACCGCCTGCGCCTGCGTGCGGCCCTGCGCCGAGGACCCGAGCGCTTGCGATCAGGCGACCGAGTTCTGCGACACCAACGACTTCCCGAACGGCGCCTGCGTGCCCCTCGGCACCTTTGGCGAGCCGTGCGAGGACAGCTCGATCTGCGCCGACGGCTACGACTGTATGCCGCGCCAGTCCGACGTCAGCAACAAGGCCTGTGTCCTACTTTGCACCGATGGCTCCAACATCTGCCCCGAGGGCGAGGTTTGCAGCAGCAACGAGGACTTCCACGTCCCGGTCTGCGTGGAGGCGCCGGACAAAAACGAGCCCTGCCAGCTCGATGGCCCCGCCTGCACCCTCGGCAACCTGTGCCGCCTCGACGACTCGGGCAGCTACCGCTGCCGGGCCATCTGCAACGAGGACCGGCCCTGCGACAAGGATGAGTACTGCGCCGTGGACATCGGCTGCCTGCCGCTGGCGGCTGAGCTCGAGGCCTGTGAGCCAGGTACCTGCGAGGCGGGTCGCACCTGCTCCAACGTCCTGGGCGGCGGCGACCCGGTCTGCGTGCGCAATTGCGCCGAAAACCCGGAGCTCTGCGCGAGCGGCCTCGAGTACTGCGACACCAGCGGCGCCTTTGAGCAGTCGGCTTGCCTACCGCTCAACGACGAGTTCGAGCCCTGCGCCGACGGCGTGGCGGGTTGCAAGGAAGGGCTCACCTGCTCCGACGCCCCGGGCAACACGTCCGTTTGCGTTCGCGTCTGCGCCGAGGACCCGAGCGTCTGCTACAACTTCGAGTACTGCGACGACAACGGCGCCTACGCGGAGTCGGCCTGCCTGCTGCTGGTCGATGAGCTCGAGCGCTGCGGCAACGGCGTCGGTGAATGCCGCCCGCCCCTCGAGTGCTCCGCCGGACCGCTGGGCGCGGTCTGCGTGCTGCCCTGCGCCGATGATCCGAGCGTCTGCAGCGAGTTCGAATCCTGCGACACCAGCGGCACCTACGCCCTCTCCGCTTGCATCCCCAGCGCCAACGAGCTGCAGGCCTGTGGGCCGGGGGTTGGCATCTGCTACTTCGGGCTGCGTTGTGACCCGCTGGGATCCGGCGCCATCTGCACCCGGCCCTGCGACGGCCTCCCCGACGCTTGCGACTCCGCCACCGAATACTGCGCCACCGGCATCGGTGAGGACGGCACCTGCATGCCCATCGATCAACCGCGGGACATGCCCTGCGTCAACCACGAAGGCTGCGCAGAGGATCTACAGTGCGCCTCCACCTATGGCCCCACCAGCACCTGCAAGCAGCCGTGCGATCCCCTGGAGGTCGGCAGCCAGGGCAGCTGTCCCGACGATGAGCTCTGCCTGGCCACCTCCTTCCTCGAGGCCGAGGCCGGACCGATCAGCTGCGACCCGGACGGTCCCCAGCTCTGCGACACCGCCAACGCCTTTGACTGCGTTCCCTTCCCCGTGCCCGAGGCCCCGCCCAACTGGCGGTGCGGACGTCCCCTCGGTCGGTGCGGCCGCGAGTTGCCCCTGATGGACTCCCTCACCTACGGCGACCTCGCTGGGCTCGCCGACGAGGACAACTGCGAGCGCGCCGGTCAGAGCGCCGAGTGCCCCGACTACAGCGGCACCGAGGTGAACGCGGCGGTCACCTGCGAGGGAACGGGCTTCGCCTCGACGATCCAAACCAACGGTCGCACCGTCCCGTGCAGCACCGACGCCGATTGCAGCTTCATCGGTGGCGTGCTCACGCCGGATGCCCTGTGCGTCAACTTCTCCAGCGGCGACGTGGTGTGCGCCAACCTCTCCGCTGGCTGCGTGGCCTTCTGCGAGCCGGACGAGCCCGGCGGCGAGGACAAGGTCTGCCCACCCGGCACGGCCTGCATGGCGCCGACCCGACCCCACGAGCCCCTCGGGGCGGGCACCGAGCAAGGTGGTGGCAGCCAATGCGACTCCTCCGCGGACTGCACCGACAGCGATTGTGTCGAGGCACCCACCACCGGAGGCGGCTTCGCCTCCTTCTGCCTCGCGTCGTGCGCTTCGGACGCCGATTGCCTGCCGAACAACATCTGCGTCGACGCTGGCTTTATGGAGTTCTGCTCCCACTACCCGAAGGTCTGCCTGGCGCCGTTGACCAACGAAGACAACTGCAGCATCACCCCGCTTTGATGGCGTCTGGACTCGAAGGTCTCCCCGAAACTATCGGCCGCTACGAAGTCCGGGGTCTGCTCGGTCGTGGTGGCATGGGACGGGTGATAGCCGGCCACGACCCCGTCCTGCGCCGCAACGTGGCGATCAAGCTGGTGGAGCCCACCGCGGTCTCGGTCGAAGATCTGGCCGAGCTGCGTTTCATGTTCCACCGCGAGGCGCGGGCCACCGCGGCCCTGCGCCACCCCAACATCGTCGAGGTGTACGACTACTCCGGGCCGGACGAGGATCTCGTCTTCATCGCCATCGAGTTGATCCACGGCGAGACCCTGGCCGAGGTGGTGACCCGACGCGGGGCGATATCGGCGCGGGAGGTCGCGGCCCTTGGCTACGAGTTGGCCGTGGCGTTGGAGGCCGCCCACGCCGAAGGGATCGTGCACCGCGATCTCAAGCCGGACAACGTCTTCTGGGATCCGACCGGACGGGTGGTACTGAGCGACTTCGGTATCGCCAAGGCCTTTGATGGCTCCAACCGGCTCGGCGGCACGATCCAGTTTGGCGGCACCAGCCTGTACGGCTCGCCGTCCTACATCGCACCGGAGCAGCTGCTCGGCGATGAGATCAGCCACCTGACGGATCTCTACGCCCTCGGCACGGTGCTCTATGAATGCCTCACCGGCCAACAGGTCTATGGGGGCACCGACATCAAGGACATCCTCGACGCCGTGATCACTGGCGACCACGTACCGGTGACGGAGCTCGTCGCGCCGCCGCCCGGCCTGGCTCGGCTGATCGAAGCGCTGCTCTCCACCGAGACCCGCTCGAGGCCGGCGAGCGCGCGCCAGGTGGCCGGTGCGCTGCGCACGGTGTTGGACGACCTCGGGGTCAGCGACCCGCGGATCTGCCTGCGGGATCAAGGCGACGAGACCGCCATCGATATTCACCCCGCGCCGAAGGAGGATAGGGTCGACGTCGCGGGCGACCCAGAGGAGGAAGAGGAAGAGGAGCATCGTCTGTTCGAACCGCAACCGCTCCAAGTGATCCACGTCCCGATCCCCACGAGCTTCTGGGGGCGCGCCACCCGTGGCCCGACGCTGCTCGGCATGATCGCCATGGCGGTGGTGCTCGTGGCCGGTGTGCAGCTCGCCCGCTCCCTCGCCGAAGACCCAGAGGACGATCCCAGCGCCCCCACGACCTCGGGCAGCGAGCTCGAGCCGACCGTGACCACCGACGCGGGCCGACTCCCCTCCACCGCGGACGCCAGCGACGTCTTCGTGCTGCTCGAGCTCGAGGGCCGGCAAACGGTCTTCATCGACGGCATCGAGGTCGGCACCTGGAACGACCGGGTGCGACTCGCGCTACCGCCGGGGCGGCACACCTTTGAGGCGCGCTCGGCCGAGGGTGGGGTCAAACGGGAGGTCATGCTGATCAAGGGGACGCAGCCGGAGTTTGAGTTGTATGAGTAGATTTCGAGTCGCCGGCGCCATGCTGGTCACCCTTCGCACCGTCGGCTCAATCGCCTTCGGGTTGATCATCGCAGTGACGTCAGAGGTCCGCGCCGAGCCCGATGCGTCCGCCCCCGCCACCGAAGCACGCGGCGCGCCGGGCGCTGACCCGAGCCCACCCGCCGTGATCCCCTGCGAAGCTGCGCCCCCGGGCATGGGTTGCGTCGAGGGCGGCTGGTTCATCCGCGGCTCCGACAACGACCGCCACAACTGCGTGCAACGCCCTGGCAAACGCCTACGCAAGCATCCCAACGCCCGCCCCGCGGCGCGGGTCTGGGTGCAGACCTTCTACATGGACACCCACGAGGTGACCTACGAGGCCTATGAGGCCTGCATCGACGCTGGCGCCTGCACCAAGCGCGTCGAGGACGGTCGCTGGGGCCCGCGCTACACCGACTTTGGCAGGCCCCGGCAACCGATCACCGGGGTGAGCTGGCACCACTCGGTCGAGTACTGCGCCTGGCGCGGCCAGCGCCTACCAACCGAGGCCCAGTGGGAAAAGGGAGCGCGCGGACCAGAGGGCGAGCGTTTTCCCTGGGGCAACGCGCCGGCGACCTGCGAACGAGCGGTGATCAAGGATCCGAAGCTCGGCCGCTCCTGCGGGGTGAAGAAGCGTGGCAGCGCCGACACCGGCCGCGTCGTGGCGGTCGGCTCGCGGCCGGCAGGGCGTTACGGTCTGTATGACATGATCGGCAACGTGGAGGAGTGGGTCTACGATTGGTACACGGACGACTGGGAGGCCTGCGGGGAGGATTGTCTCGGCATCGAGCCCCGGGGGCCGTGCCAGGGGGACGTGTCGTGCCCGGGCCGAACCTACCGGGTGGTGCGCGGTGGCTCCTGGTACTGGGGCCCCGAGCACGGCACCGCGATCCACCGCCGGCCCCACTACCCGGACAACCCGCCGCCGAAGCACTATCACCACTTCGGATTTCGCTGCGCCGCGGGCGTGGAGCAAGCGCGAGCCCTTAGGGAAGCTCAGGCGCGATAGCGAACCGCTTGGCCGGGCGCATCGGCTCACCGGGGCACGCGCCGCGCCGCGCCTGGCCTTGACCTTCCCCCCCCCGGCCTGTCAGGAAACGATCCTTCGAGTCACTGGAGAGGGATAATGGAGAAGGTAAAATGAGCGAGATTCTGGATACCGTGTTGTTGCTGGCCCTCCCCGCCTCTGGAAAATCCGAGGTGCGAAAATACCTGGACCAGCTCGATCCCACCGAGTGCGCCCGCGATTTCCACATGGGCCGCACCGTTCAGCTCGACGACTTCCCCTACGTCCACCTGATGCGCCGCACCGACGACATCCTGCGCGACCTGGGCAAGGACACAATCTTCTTCCAGTCGGGCGACAAGCCGTTCAACAACACCCTCGACTGGGGCACCCTGATCCAGCTGGTCAACGAGGACTACGAGGACATGAAGGCCAAGAAGGTAGTCGAGGTAACCTCGGCCGCCGAGTGGATCCTCGAACGCCTCGACCGGGCCCGCGTCAAAGTCGGAGCGCCCTCCTTCATCGCCAGCCTCGACGACGAAGCCAAGGCCAAGCTCAACCAAGATTTGGAGAAGGAGGCGCGCGACCTGCTCAACGAGAAGCACGCCAACTACCCGGACACCTTGGAAGGCAAGACCCTGGTCATCGAGTTCGCCCGTGGCGGGCCGGACGGCTCCTCCATGCCGCTGCCCGACGCCTATGGTTACAAGTATTCCCTTTCCCAGGTATCACCGGCGTTGCTCGAGACCGCGGCCATCCTCTACATCTGGGTCGCCCCCGAGGAGTCGCGGCGCAAGAACGACGCCCGCGCCGATCCGGATGACCCCGGCTCAATCCTGCACCACGGCGTACCGATCGACGTGATGATGGGCGACTATGGCTGCGATGACATCGAGTGGCTCATCGCGCAGGCAGAGAAGGACAACCACGTGCGTTTCGAGGCCCACGGCAAAACCGTGGAGCTCCCCATCGCGCGGTTTGACAACCGGGTGGACAAGACCAGCTTCATTCGGGACGACAGCAGCAAGTGGTCCAAGGCCGACGTCGAGGCGCTCCACGGGGGCATGGCCGAGGCGCTCACCGTGCTGCACAAAACCGCCAATGCCTGAGGGGGGCTCATGTCCAGCAACGCAGACAAGAAGGACAAGAAAAAAAAGAAGCACGAGGAAGGCAAAGATCTGACGGACGCCCACGGCGGGGCTGACGTCGCGGCCTCCAGCGGGCTGAGCCACGCCGAAGCACCGCTCAAAAAACCCCGACTCAAGAAGAAGGCCTACGAGGCCAAGCTCGCCGATCTTCAAATCGAGCTGGTCAAGCTCCAGGAGTGGATCAAGCAAGAGGGCCTACGGGTGGTGGTGCTGTTCGAGGGCCGCGACGCGGCCGGCAAGGGCGGCACCATCAAGCGGATCACGCAGTCCCTCAACCCTCGCATCTGCAAGGTGGTCGCCCTCGGCACGCCCACCGAGCGCGAAAAGACCCAGTGGTATTTCCAGCGCTACGTGCCCCACCTGCCGGCGGCCGGCGAAATGGTGCTGTTCGATCGCAGCTGGTACAACCGCGCCGGCGTCGAGCACGTCATGGGTTTCTGCACCGAGGAGGAGTACCAGGAATTCCTGCGCTCCTGTCCCGAGTTCGAGCGCATGCTGGTCCGCTCCGGCATCATCCTGTTCAAGTACTGGTTCTCGGTCAGCGACGAGGAGCAGGAGCGGCGCTTCAGCTCCCGCATCACCGACCGCACCAAGCGCTGGAAGCTCAGCCCCATGGACCTCAAGTCGCGGGAGAAGTGGGTCGAGTATTCGATGGCCAAGGATCGGATGTTCGCCCACTCCGATATCAAACAGGCGCCATGGCACGTGGTGCACGCCGACCAAAAACGCCGGGCGCGGCTCAACTGCATCGCCCACCTGTTGTCCCGCATCCCCTACGAGGACCTGACCCCCGAGCCGGTTACGTTGCCTGAGCGCCGGGACGACATCGGCTACGTACGGCCGCCGATCGACGACCAGACCTTCGTGCCCGACATCATGCCCTGACGGCCCCGCGCCGCCGGAGTCTTCCATGAATCCTCCCGTGACCAAGAACACCATCGAGGCTCGCCTTCCGACGGGCACCGTCGAGGCCAAGGCTGGTACCTCACTGATCTCCCTGTTGCCCTCCCGCCGGGATTCGAAGGACCGTCCCTATCTCGGCGCCATCCTCAACAACCGCCTGGTCTCCCTGGACACGCCGCTGTGGACCGACTCCGATGTCGAGCTGGTGACAGTGCGCATTCCCCTCGGCGCCCAAATCTATCGACGCAGCGCGACCTACGTCCTGCTCGCGGCGGTGGCCGACCTCTTCCCTGAGGTGCAGCTCGAGGTTGGCCAGTCGATGGGGCAGGGCTACCACTTCAACGTGGTCGGCAACGGCGGCGACAGCCTCGACCTCGAGCGCATCGAGGCGCGGATGCGCGAAATCACCGAAGCCGACACGCCGATCGAGCGGCGGGTGGTCAGCCTGGAGGAGGCGACCGAGCTGTTCGTACAGCTCGGGCGACCGGACAAGGTGCGCTTGCTCGAGGTGTGGGCCTCCTCCCACGTGCACCTGGCCACGGTCGGGTCATTCACCGACATCCAGCACGGACCAGTGGCGCCCTCGGCCGGCGTGATCGATGACTTTGCCCTGTTGCCGATGGAGCCCGGCTTCGTGCTGCATTTCTCCACCAAGCGATCGCCGGTGTGGCGGGCCTCCGCCTGGAATCCGAAGTCGAAGCTGTTCGCCAGCTACCAAGAGACCCACAACTGGAACGAGATCCTGGGCGTGCGCACGGTCGGCGACTTGAACAGCGCCTGCCTGTCCGACGACATCGAGGACATCATCCGGATCACCGAGTGCTTCCACGAAAAGAAGATAGCGGGCATCGCCGACGCGGTGGCGGAGCGACAACCGGAGGTGCGGGTGGTGTTGATCGCCGGCCCGTCGTCGAGCGGCAAGACCACCTTCTCCAAGCGGCTCACCACCCAGCTGCGGGTCAACGGCATCCGGCCGGTGACCCTCTCCCTCGACAATTATTACGTCGACCGCGAGAAGACTCCGCTCAACCCGGACGGCACCTACGACTTCGAGGCCATCGAGGCCATCGATTTGCCGCTGTTCAACGATCAGCTCGCCCGCCTGTTGGCCGGGGAGGAGGTCGACACCCCGCGGTACAATTTCCAAACCGGCCTGCGCGTCATCCCGGAGCGCTGGAAGAGCCTGCACCTGAACGAGGACCAGATCCTCCTGATCGAAGGGATCCACGGCCTCAACGACCGCCTCACCGAGTCGGTGCCCGTCGAGGCCAAGTTCCGCATTTACGTATCGGCCCTGACCCAGCTGCGCATCGATCGCTCCAACCGCATCGCCACCTCCGACGCGCGTCTCCTCCGGCGCCTAGTTCGCGACCGGCGTTACCGCGGCTACTCCGCCGCCGAGACCATCGCCAACTGGCCGAGCGTACGACGCGGCGAGTACCGCAACCTGTTTCCCTTCCAGGACCGCTGCGACGTGATGTTCAACAGCGCCCTGGTCTACGAGCCGGCGGTGTTGAAAGTCCTGGCGGAGCGCTATCTGCTCGAGGTGCCGCGCGATCATCCGTCGGCGGCCACCGCCCACGCCCTGCGCAAGTTCCTTCAGCTGTTCGTGCCGGTCTTCGCGGATGACGTACCCCGCACGTCGTTGTTGCGGGAGTTCATCGGCGGGTCGGCGTTCGACTATTGAGATTTGCCGGGCGCCAACAGCCGCCCCCGGCGTTCGGCGCTCTCCTCGATCGGCTTCTGGATGACCAGATCGTGGCCGGCGCGTGTCCCCGCCTCGAATGCCTGAAAGTCGCGGATCAGCCCGCGCGCCGATGTTTTGCTCACCCGCGGGTAGCGCTCGTTTAGATAACGCTCGAGCTCCGCGTCACCGGCCTTGACCAGCTGCCCGTCGTTCCGGCTCGCCTGGGCGCGGCGGGCCTGGGCCTGCGCGTTTAGCTTTTCGTGAAAGCCACGCAGCACGCCACGGTAATAATTGTTGCGGGCCGATTGCGTGCGGGGCGCCACGCTGCGTCGATAGGCGTCCCAGAGGGTTTGTAGGCTGCGCTGCAAGAACTCGTAGACGTACTCGG
>JAUUZB010000547.1 GCA_030590185.1 Deltaproteobacteria bacterium | reverse complement strand
GGATGCCCAGGCGTTACGGGCGCAGCTCGCCGAGCGGGGGTTGGTCGCCTTTGTGGCCGACGGCGCGCGGCTTCCCCGTCGCAGCGGCGTGGATGATCGGCCGCCCACCGAGGGGGTGACACCGTTTGCGGCGCCGCCCGAGCTGCGCGTCGAGTTGCGGGCGCCCAATGCTGGTTCGATCGCCGGCCTCGGGATCCGAGCCGGGATCACGCTGATCGTCGGCGGTGGCTACCACGGCAAGTCGACCCTGTTGCGGGCGATCGAGCGCGGGGTCTACGACCACCGGCCCGGGGATGGCCGCGAGCGGGTGGTGGCCCGCACCGACGCGGTGAAGATCCGCGCCGAGGACGGCCGGCGGGTGGCCGGGGTCGACATCGCCAACTTCATAGGGGACCTGCCCGGTGGGGCACAAACCGCGAGCTTCACCACCGAGAACGCCAGCGGCTCGACGTCCCAGGCCGCGGCCATCGCCGAGGCGCTCGAGGTGGGGGCCGGTTGTCTGCTCCTCGATGAGGATACCTCAGCGACGAATTTCATGATCCGCGACGCGCGCATGCAACGGCGGGTGGCGAGCGAGGACGAGCCGATAACCCCGTTCATCGATCGCGCCCAGGCGTTGTTCACCGAGCTCGGGGTCTCGACCATCCTGGTGCTCGGCGGCTCCGGCGATTATTTTGACGTGGCCGACACGGTGATCGGCATGCGGGCGTTTTGTCCGCGCGATCTGACCGCTGCCGCCGGACGGATTGCAGCGGAGCTTCCCGGCACCCGCGTCGATCGACCGCGGCCGCTCGTGCCGATCCGGGCGCGCGTGCCGGAGCCGCGCAGCGTCGACCCGAGCCGCGGCCGGCGGGCCAAGAGCATCAAGACCCGATCTCCGGATCGGGTCGCCTTTGGCGACGAGGAGGTGGAGCTCGGCGCGGTGGAGCAGCTGATCGAACGGGGCCAAACGCGCGCCATCGCTGAGGCGTTGGTCTGGGCGCGGGGGCGCTTCATCGACGGCGAGCGTAGCGTGGCCGAGGCCTTGGGCGAGGTCGAGGAGGCGCTCAATGCACCGGGCGGTGAGGGCCTCGACGCGCTGGATGACCCCCCGCGCGGGGACTACGCGGCGTTTCGGATCTTCGAGTTGGCGGCGTTCTTGAATCGGTTGCGGACGCTGATCGTGCGCTGAGCGCGGCCGGCACGGGTCGGTTGGCCTTCGGCAGCGGCAAAGGCTGGCCTGATGCGAGCCGTGGCCGCTATTGGCCGTTCAAACCGAGAATGCGCCGCGCCTCGTCCTGATGCTCCATGTGCTCGAGCAGCGCGAGGATCGGTTCGCTCTCCCGCTTCTCCACCAGTCGCGGCCCCATGGAGCGCAACGGCACGATCGGATCGTCGCCGGCGTCATGGAAGATTTTCATCACCGCGAGCAGCTGCGCGCTGGAGAAATAGGTCGTCTCGCTTTGTGAGCCGAGCACCACCAAGGAACGCGCCTCGACATCGCTGGCCTTGCCGAGCGCCTCGAATACCTTAGCGAACTCGGTGCCGGCCATCGGCTCGGGGGAGAAGAGACATATGATCAAGTTGGCGCTGCACTCGGGGCGCGGCAGGCATACCTGGCGCGGTGGGGGCCCGGCCTGATCCGTGCAAGCGAGATAGGTGAAGGTCTTGCCACCGACGGACAGGGCGCCGCAATCCGCGTCCCGTTGGCATTCAGCGGCGCACTGGAGATCCCCCTCCGGCCCGGCGCAGACCATTCCCTCGGGGCACTCACTGTCCGCGGCACAGCGCAGGCGCGGCGGCATGGCGGGCATCAGCTGGGTGGTGCCGTTGACGCAGACCGCGACCCCAGCGTTGGCGAACAGCACCCCGTCGCAATACATGCCGTCCGGGCATTGGCCGCAGCGTTGGGTGCAATAACTCTCGCGGGTGATCTCGAGGCAGGCCTCGGACTGACAGTTGGCCGGACCCTTGCACGGGCCTTCCCCGACCGGCCGTTGGCAAGCGGAGCAGACTGCGAGCGCGCAGAGCGCGAGCGTAGCAAAGCGAACCATGGGACTCCCTCTCCCTCGATCGTTGGTGCGGGGAGCCTACCCGGATCCGCCGCCCCCGTCCATCATTGCTCTGCGCCGGTCCCGGTCGACGGTAGCTGAATGACGATGTTCACCGTGGTGGTGGTTGGCACCTCTACGGGCGTTGGGCTCACGGTTGGGCTCGCCGCGATGGGCGCGTCGACCAGCTTGCCCGGCCCGGTGATGTCGCCGCGGCTCGCCGCACGACTCTGCTGGCCACCCGCTCCACCGCCGCCGCGTCGTTGCGCGACGAGCTGGGCGACCATGGCGCCGCTGGCACCGCCGATTTGGCGCTGGAGATCGCGCATGGCCGATCCGCCGAGGGTGCCGGGTGTACCAAAGCCATCGGCCGTGGCGTCGACAAAGGCGCCTGGCTGGTCGAGGCGCAGGTCGGCCCCCTCACGCAACAGATCGAGCGCCCCATGGATCAACACGAAACGACCCTTGCCGTCCTTGGCCTCGACCATGAAGGAGGTGCCGCGCACGCCGGCTACCGCGGTGCCGGTCTCCACCTCAAACTTCGAGTCGCCGAACAGGCTGGTGACCTGAGCCCAGAGTCGGCCGGTGATTAGGCGCAGGCTCTCCTTGCGCTTGCCGGCCGGTGTGCCGTGCTCGAGCTGCGAGAGCGCCAGCTCGCTGTTCGCCCCGATGCGCAGGAGCGAGCCGCTCGCCAAGCGGATCTGCGCCGAGGAGTCGGCGTGGGTGATGATCGTCGCCCCCTCTTCGATTTGATCGAAGCGGGAGACCGGCACCCGACCGCTGTCTCTCTGCTGCTCCACGTGGCCGTAGACCCCGACCGCGATGGCCGGGCTGGTGAGGACGAGTTGCGAAATGATGAGGGCTGTCATGGTCATGGTCGTGCTCCTCTGTTCCTACGGGTACCAAACGCGGGCACCGAGGCTGACCTGGTGCCGGATATAAGGTCGACTGTCGCTGACGTCTTGGTCCGGGCTGTCGACCACCCGACCGCTGATGCCGTACTCGGCGTGCAGCTCCAAAAACGCGATGGTGTAGCGCGCGCCGAGTTGACCAACGAGGGCACCCTCGGAGAAGCCCGCGATGGCGGCGGCGTCGGTGGAATCCGCGGATTCGGGGTCGGCGTTGTAGAAGCGCCCGCGCCCGTCGAAGTAGGCGAAGGCAGCCAGGTCCTCGATGATGGCGTACTCGGCGTAGACCGAACCGCCGATGCTGTTGAAGCCGGTGTCGAGCCGGGTGCGCAGGTCGCTGGTGGCGACGTTGTGCTGGTAGCCGAGGTCCACCACGAGGGTCAGGTCGCCGAAGGTCATGGTGTCACGAACCCCGGTGTTGATCGCGCCGTTGACCTCGCCCGCTTGGTAGCCGGCCGACGGGTCGTTGAAGTAGGGCATGTTGATGTCCGGCCCCACCAGCAAGCGCAGGCGATGGTTGGGATGGACCTGCCAGGAGGCGGAGAGGCTCGGGCTGATTAGGCGCCCGAGGTGTTGCTGGTAGATGTTGGTGAAGATCTCGCTGTAGCGCAGGTCGAGGGCGCTGACGATGGGGCCGATCCGCAGCCGGCCGGTGGCGGCGACGCCGAGGACGCTCGGCAGGAAGTCATCGACGTCGACGCTGGCGCCACCGAGGGTCGCCTGCTGACCAAAGCTGGTTTGCATGGCAGCGTAGCCGAAGACGCTCAGGGGACGGTCCTTGCCGGTGTGCACCACGCCGGCGAGGGCGTTGACGATGGTGCTGGCCGCGGCGATCTCAGTGACCTCGGTGAGGGCGCCGTTTTGGAGGGCCACGTTGCTATCGACGGAGAAGTCGGCCGACACCCGCACCAGCGCCTGCCAGGCGGAGGGTCGTGCCGCATCGCCGGACTCCAGGCTCGCCTTCACCCCGAGGGCGTCTCCATGCTCCGGGTGCCGGTCGAGGACCGCGGCCACGGTTTGCTGCGCGGCCTCAGCTTCGCCCGCCACCCACTGGGCCCGGGCCAGGTCGACCCGGGCGTCGTCGTTGTAGGGGTCGAGGGCGAGGACCTTCTCCAATAGCTCCGTCGCCCGCGCCGGGTCGTCGCTCTGGATGGCGATCAGCGCCAGGGCCTGCATGGCGTCGAGGTTCTCTGGGTCGACTCCGAGCGCCTGCTCGAGGGCCGCGGTGGCCGTGGCGAGGTCCTCGTCCGCGATGGCGGCTTGGGCCTGCCCGAGAAATGGCAAGGCTGCGTCCGCGGGGTTGGGTGGGAGGTCTGCCGCTGGGGCCGTGTCGGTTGGGGCAGCGGCGGAGGCCGTTTCCTCGGCTGTGGCGGCGGCGCTGTCCGGCTCGTCGGCCGGGGCCATGTCGGAGGGCGAAGTTGCGGTTTCTGCGTTGGCCGCTGGGGCCGTCGCGGTTTCTGCTTCGGCCGCTGGGACCGTCGCG
>JAUUZB010000803.1 GCA_030590185.1 Deltaproteobacteria bacterium | reverse complement strand
AATCAGCAACAACCCGCGGGTGCTCCAATACGAGCCACAGCACAACGGCTATTGGACCAAGGAGGTCTCCGACACCTTCCGGCCGACCACCCGGGTCGAGACCGGCAACGGCGAGGAGAGCCTCTACTGCTACATCGATGCCCTCGAGGGCTCCTACGCCCACTTCGAGTCAAAGGCCGGGAAGGTCGACTACGACGCCTACTTCAAGAAGAACATCTACCACATCCCCTTCGGAGGCATCACCTTCCAGGCCCACCGCACCATGCTGCGCCAATGGAAGCGGGTGAAAAAGAGCGAGGCCTGGAAGCACTTCGATCTCAAATCCAGAGGCGCGCTCACCTATAATTCCCAAACCGGCAGCCTCTACTCCGGCAGCACCTTCATGGGTCTGATCGGCCTCATCGATTCGAGCGACGACCTCCACCCCGGCGACCGCATCGGGATCTTTTCCTACGGCTCGGGGTCGACCGGTGAGTTCTACAGCGCCTTGATCGGCCCGGACGCCCGGGAGATCGTGGCTGAGAACCAGGTGCAGCAAGCCCTCGACGCGCGCCGGCGCCTGACCATGGCCGAGTACGAGTCCATCGAGCAACAACGCTTTGACCGCATCGACGAGGGAACCTTCACGATCAACCGGGACGAGCCGGAAGGTCTCTGGGCACAACACTACGAAGGCAAGAAGCTCTTGGTGCTCGAGGGCAACAAGGACTACTTCTTGAAGTACGGCTGGAGCTAGGCCCGCTCCGTCGCCCCCTGACAGCGCACACAAAACGCCGCCTCGGGCCGTGCCCTGAGTCGCGGGTAGCCGATCGGCTCTTCGCAACCGCCACAATAGCCGTACTCTTGACGCTCAAACTTGCGCAGGGCCTGGACGACGAGTTTGAGACGAAGCTCGTGGCTCTGGCGACTGGCCTTGGCGATCTGTTGCGCCTGGATGGCATCCATGCGCGACAGCCTCCCGACGGAGGATTGATCGAGGGCGACCGGCTGGGCTCCCGACTTGCTCGCGGCGATCAGCTCCGTGAGGCTCTCCCGTAGCGCGAGGAGAAGGGCGTGGAGCTCTCGCAGTTGGGCTTCGGTTGGATCGACCGGATCTTCCATGGATGGATCATCGTACTCCATCACATTCGATGAGTGAACCTCGGGGAATTTGTCCGACCGGGAAACCCGAACCCCCGAACCCCAGGGCACGCTTGTGGCTGCGGATCACTCTGCGCTATGTTCCCTCCAGGACACGTCCTCAGGCGGGCCCGGGCGTTGATGGAGCACCGTGAATAAAATAGTCATGTTCCTGCTCGTGACCCTCGCCGGGGCGGACGCGGCAGCCGAAGAAGACGTGCTGCCACCCCAAATCGTTCACGAGCCCTGTACGACCTACGAGCAGGGCAGAGTGTTCGTGGTGGAGGCGTTGTTCTACGACGACTCGGCGCTCTTCGGTCCGAAGCTCGTCTACCGCACCAAGAAATTCAAAAGATGGCGTGGCATCCCCTTTGAAAAGAGCGGGGATGGCGAGACGTTCGCCGCCACCATCAAAGCGCGGGGTCTCAAGGGCACCCTCGAGTACTTCATCGAGATCTACGACGAGAACGGCAACGGGCCGACCCGCTACGGCAGCAAGGAGATGCCGGTGCGGATCTTCCCAGCCGACGGCCCGTCGGAGTGTGACCAAACCGGCCAGGCTTCCGGTGCGGCGGGCTCATCAGATGGCACAGCGGCACAGGGGGATGACGCTGGGCAGCCGGGCCGGAAGGCGGGCAGGACGTCCAAGTCGGGGCACGCCGACACCTCGACGGATGTCACCGCAGGGCCGGGAGACGAGCCGCCGTCACCGGATTCGGCGGCCAACTGGGCTTCGCGGCCCCCGTCGGCGGCGCCGAGCGGATGCTCCGTCGCGGATCCCCCCGCCTATTGCTCGCCATTGCTCTGGATCCTGGTGGGGGCTGGGGTGGTGGTGGCCACCAGCGGTAGCGTGTTGGCGTGGTGTTTCGCGGGCGGCCCATGCAAAGGTGAGGGGCCCGGCGAGCCAGTTCCGGACCGGATGGTGGTCGAGGTTGGTACGGCTGATTTCAACTCGGCCTTCGGCTTGAGCTTTTAGGGGTGGTCCGGTGAACGACGTGGCACAGATCGACTATCGGAGCTTAGCGGGATGGGGCCTGGTCGCGCTGGCCTGGCTCGCCGGATGCGGGGTCGAGCCCGCCCCTGAGATCAGCCTACGCTTCACGGGCCCGGGACCCTCGCCGCTGGCCACCCAAACCTGCGACGCATCCCTCGACAGCGAGCTGTCGGCGGAGTTGAGGGTCGGCGGCTACGACGGTCTCGACTGCCCCCTGGAGATCGTCGACCGCGTCGCGACCGGAAGCTGTGACGGGATCGCCACCGGGATCGTCCGGCCGGTGGTCTTGGTGTGGATGCACCCGGCGCCGGCCCACCTGGGATCGAGCCGGCCGTTGCCGCTCGCCTATTTCCTCACCTACGTCGATCTGGTCAAGAGCTCCCTCGAGGGCGGGGTGGACACGATCTCGGTGAGCTTCGTCAACGACGATGTGGGAGGCGTGATTGTCACCGAGCAGGCGGAGATCGACGCCATCGACAGCCCGGCGCCCGGCGGCGCGACCGAGCTCGACGAGGCCAAGGCTTGGCTGGTTGAGGACGGGCGGCAAAAGAACAACATCTGGGATCTAACCCTCGACCACGACAGCGACACCTGCCGCAACCTCACCGAGGCCTGCAACGACACGGCAGAGGATGCGGCCCACGACCACCAGGCCGATGCGGTTCTCTACCCCTGCGACCCCTGAGGTCCCTGGGATCCGGGGCCCGCTGCCCGACCACTACGGACAGTCGACCGCCTGGCGCTCATAGGCGCCCATGTCGGTGAACGGGGCAGCGCCGCCGTTGCAATCGACCCGGCGCAGGTTGCCGTCCTTGTCCGTTGAGGGACGCGAGTAGCCGGCCGGGTAGGTGTCGGTGCCTGTGTCGATGCAGGAGCTTCCGGAGAGCAAGAGGAAGGGGTTGGTGCCTAGGAGATCGAAGCTGGGGTCGTCGGCGACCCCGTCGAGGTTGCCGCCACCGTCGACGCAATATTGGCAGCCGTCGCTGGCGAGGGTGCCGATGGTGCCGCGGATGAAGCTGTTGCCGACTCGGATGGACGATGTGGTGGTGTAGCCGTGGACCCGCGGGGTGGTGCCGCCTTCAACGATGCAGTTGACGAGCTCGGTCGTATAGGTGGTCCCGTTGTTGGTGCCGCTGCTGTAGAGCGCCGAGGCGGTGGAGGAGCCCGCACTATCGACGAAGGTCGAGTTGCCGACGACCAGGATGGTGGCGGCGACGTTCGCGCCCTGCTGCCAAAGGGCTGTGTCGGCGTTGGAGTCGAAGACGGTGTTGGTGATGACCGAGGGGTCCATGTCGCGGGCTCCGCCGACGAAGGAGAGTCCCCGGCCGCTGTTTCCCTGAATCAGCAGGGCATCGGCGCGCAGGGAGAAGGAGGTCTGCCCGATCAGGTCGATGGCGGTGCCGTCGTT
>JAUUZB010000892.1 GCA_030590185.1 Deltaproteobacteria bacterium | reverse complement strand
CGTCGCAGGCGAGGGTGCCGCCGGTGAAGCCGAGGTCGGTGCAGGCCTGGCCGCTGAGGTCGGTGCCGTCACAGCGTTCGAGGCCCTGGGCCGCGTCGTCGCCGCAAATCGAGCCGCCCACGCAGGAGCTGGCGTCGAAGCCGTCGCAGGTGGCGAGGCAGCTGACCGTACCGCTCGTGTAGCCGAGGCCCACGCAGGAGCCGCCGTTCAAGTCGATGCCGTCGCAGGTCTCGATCCCCTCGGCCGCGTCGTCGCCGCACTCGGTGCAACGACCGGTGTCAAAGGCGCAGAGGTCCGAGTCGCAGGTGAGGGTGCCGCCGTCGAAGGTGCCCGGCACGGTCATGCAGGTCTGACCGGCGAGGTTCCCCGGCTCGCAGACCTCCGTGCCCTCGATCACGCCGTCGCCGCAGTCTGGGCCGGCGACGCAGGAGGTGGTGACGAAGTTTTGGCAGTCGGCGCTACAGGCTAGCGTACCGCCGACGAAGCCGCCGGGGACGGAGGTGCAGTCGTTGCCGTCGAGGTTGGTGCCGTCACAGGTCTCGCCAAAGTCGACGCCGCCGTTGCCGCAGTTGCCCATGGAGCAGCCGGAGGTGTCGTAGAGGCAGGTGGCGTTGTTGCAGGCCAGGGTGCCGGCCACGAAGCCCATGCCGATGTTGGTGCAGTTCGAGCCACCAACGTCGCCGCTGTCGCACTGCTCGCCCAACCCGATCTCAATGCTGCCATTGCCGCAGGTGTCGGCGGATTCGCAGGTGCCGGTATCAAACTGGCAGTCGGTCCCACCCGCGAGGGTACCGCCGATGTAACCCCCCGCGATGCTGGTACAGGTGTTGCCGCCGAGCTCGGTGCCGTCACACTCCTCACCGTTGTCGGTATCGAGGGCGCCGTTGCCACAGGTTGTCGACCCGAGGCAGCCGCTATCATCGAAGGACAGGCAGTCCTCCGCGCAGGCCAAGTTACCGCCGGCGGCAAAGCCCTCATCGATGCAGGTCGTGTCCGCGAGGTCGTCGCCGTCGCAGATCTCGGTACCCGTGATCGCACCATCGCCGCACACGGCTTTCACGACCGAGGGCGGTCCGGAATCGCACGCTGCAACAAATCCGGCGGCCAAGACCGCGAAACTGAAGGTCAAACGCGATGGGGTCTGCATGGGCTATCTCCAACTGTGGCAGGCTAGGACCGGGTTGGTATCGGCTCAAAGCCCGTTTGTAAAGGCAGATCTCTCTGCCCGCGGCGAGGGTGTTAACCGAAATGGCGCAGGCGTGCCACTGAAAATGGCTCGGAAAAGTCGTTGACGCGTCGAGTTGCGATGGTGTAATCGTTGGTCGCTTCCGAGCCGCCACTCAGGGAGTCCTACCTGTGACACATCGAGCTTTATCAACAGGCCTGGCTATCGCCATGGCTTTCCTACTCTCTGTGACGGGCTGTGACACGGGCCCGGGGATCGACAATCCCCCGGACCTGCTGGTGCCCTCCTATAATGGGGATGAGCCGCCCAACCTCGGGATCTATCCCAAGGCGATGGTGCCGCTCTACAGCCCGCCCGTGGCAGAGCGTCCCGAGACCGCCTGGGATGGCTACGACAGCTACCGCGACAACCAGCCGAGCCTCTACGGCATCACCTACGGCCCAGACGCACCCCACATCACCGGCGCGGAGTTCGAGCAGCAGGCGGCGATGATCATCTCTTGGACCGGTCAGTTCGCTGACGTCATCGCCGAGGTGATCAAGAACACCCGCGAGGTGACCAACCTCTGGGTCCTGCACGACGGCGCGTACGCCCGTGAGGAGTTCGAGTACGCGATGCAACACTACTATAGTGTGGCGACCTCCGAGCTGACCTTCATCGACATGCCGATCGACTCGATCTGGACCCGTGACTTTGGCCCGATCAGCATCGCCACCGCGGCCAACCAGGTTGGCATCGTGGACCCGCGCTACTATCGCGAACGTCCCCTCGACGACGCCATTCCCACCCGCCTGGCGTCGGCGCTGGGCCTGAGCACCTTCCGCATGCCGGTCTACTTCGAGGGCGGCAACTTCATCACCGACGGCAAGGGCACCTGCTACCTCACCGACGCGGTCTTTTGGACCAACGACGTCTCCGCCGCCAAGGTTCGCCGCTACTTCAAAGAGTATCTCGGCTGCTTCCAAACCGTCTTCCTCAAGCCGCTGCGCGGGGAAGGAACCGGCCACATCGACATGTACGCCAAGCTCGTGGATCCAACCACCATGGTCCTCGGCACCTACGACGCCAACGACGACCCCTACAACGCGGAGATCCTCGAGCAGAACGCCGCCACCCTCGCCGATCTGGTCCTCGCCAACGGCGAGCGGCTCGACATCCGGCGCATGCCGATGCCGACCAACTCGGACGGGAACTTCCGTACGTACACCAACTCCCAGTTCATCAATGGCGTGAACTTGGTTCCGGTGTACGCCGATGACGACCGTTACGAAGCCGAGGCGCTCGCCGTGTGGCGCGAGGCGATGCCCGAGTGGGAGCACATCACCATCGACGCCACCGAGCTGATCACCTGGGCCGGGGCGGTGCACTGCATCCTCAAGGAGGTCCAACAGGGCGTCTGGGAGGCATTTCAGCAGGCCCCGGATCGGATCTGCACCTACGCCGACTGCTACCCGGCGAGCGGCACCGACGCGGTGTGTGGCGAGCTCCCGGTGGCCGGCTACTGCAGCGGAGAAACCGCCTACTGGTGTGACGGTGGCGAGGCCTCGAGCATGGAATGCTACGCGACGTGCGAGTGGCACGCTGAGGAGGGCCACTACGGCTGTCCGGCCGGCGGCACCTCTGGCACGGTCGACCCAGCGGACCCCGCGCCCGAGCCGGATCCTGTGCCGCTACCGGAGCCCGAGCCGGAACCCGAGCCACTGCCGAGCGGTTGCGGTGACGTCTCCGGGATCGGTTGTTGCGAGGGCGACCTCCTGAAGTACTGCAACACCAACGACACGGTCTCGGAGCAGGCCTGCTCCGGTGGTTGCGGTTGGGACCCGAGCGGCAACAATGGCTCCGGCTGGTACGACTGCGCCCAGTACGGGGCTGACCCCTCTGGCACGTATCCACTCAGCTGCGGCGGCACCCCCGAGCCCGAACCAGAACCCGAGCCGGCCGGCTGCGGTGGCGTCACCAGCATCGGCTGTTGCGGCGGCAGCGAGTTGGTCTACTGCAACCGCGATGACGAGCTGGCCACCCTGGCGTGCAGCAACGGCTGCGGCTGGGACGCGGGCGCCAACAACGG
>JAUUZB010001089.1 GCA_030590185.1 Deltaproteobacteria bacterium | reverse complement strand
GGCGCCTATTGGCTGCTCAATCGCTGGCAGCAACGATGTGACCAAGCACCCGCGGCGAGCGCCGCAAAGCGGGCCCAGGCCCTGGCGCGGCACGCGGTCTCCTTCGAAGAACCGGCGTCAATCGACGACCGAGAAGCGTCCGCCACGGGCCACGGCGCTGCGACCTTTGGCAACTTGGCGGCGGCGGCCCTGACACGGCACGGCCTGCTCCTCCAGCGCCACCTGGCCCGCATCCGCTCCCCGAGCGCCGAGGCCGCAGCGCAGCGGGCGCGACGGGCCGGCGATCTCCTCCGCTGTCTGCTCGATACCTTTCCCGAGGAGCTGCCGGGCCGGCGCGAGGTAGTTGATGCGCTGGCGACCCTGCGGCGCCCCCTAGCCACCCTGGGTGATCAGCACGGCGTGCTTGGGACGCTTCGCCAGGACCTGCGCGCCGCGGCCAGGTCCCGGCAACGTACCGCGGATCTCCTGCTGAGGGCACGGGACCCCCTCTCGCCCCGGGTGCGCCAACGGATGGAGGAGGATCCGGTCGCCGGTCTCTACCGGATCGTCGCCCTGGCTGACGCGGAGCGCCAGCAGGCGTTCGAGGCGCTGCAAACCGCCTGGCACCCTGCGCGACGCGAGGAGCTGCGGGCGCGGATCATAACCTTGGTCGGAGCCCTGCGACCCGCATCGACGAACCTGGCCGAGGTGCTCTGAGCTACGACGCCGGCGAGATCGTGATCAGGTGCTCGACCGCGCTGCGGTCGATGGTGAAGGTGAGCTCCGCGAGGTCTGGGTTGGTCTCCCACGACCAGCTGCCCTCCGCGTCGCTGCTCTCGATCACGAAGCCATCGGGATAGTGACGCAACTCGGGGAAGGCGAGGATGGTCGGCGCCTCCACACCGTCCAGGGTCTCGAGGCGAATGGTGAAGACCTTGGTCTCGTCCTCAAAACGAAAGCTGATCAACTCGCCGCCGATGGCCTTGGGATAGACCCGGGCGAGCACGTCCAACACCTCGGTCTTTTCGCTGTGGTCGCTGTTGAGGGGACCGAAGCCGGTGTCGTCCGTTTGGTAGCTCCACAGGGAGGTGGCCGCGCCGTACTTTTCGGTCTCGGTCAACACATCGCGCAGGTAGGCCGGGAAATTGGTGGTCGAGGAGGGGCCACCCCATTCGCCCAGCCACCACGGCACACCGAGCGCCTCGGCCGCCGCTTGGTAGTAGGCGAAGGTCTCCTGAACGTAGGTCGGGTCGCCGTCGTAGGTGCGGTCGTCGTGCACACTGGGCTGATAGAAATGCGGTGCGAAGATCACATTGTCGAAATCGAAGGGTTCGAGGTCGGTATCCCGGAGCAGCTGGAAACCGACGAAGGGCTCGGCGAAGATCAGGATCTCGGGCGCCTGCTCGCGGATAGCGGGGATCAGTCGGTTGTAAAAGGGCTGGAGCTGATCGCGCTCAAAATTCTTACCCTTGGCGGTGTCGCCGAACATCGGCTCGTTGAACAGGTCGATGCCGATGACGTTTTCCCGGTCGGCGTAGCGACCGGCGATGGTGGCCGTTGCGGTGATGAGGTGATCTTGAAGCTCCTCGTCGGTCCACAATCGCCCGAAACACTCCTGCACCTCGGGGGAGAAGTAGTTGATGAACCAGGGATCCTGCGCTTCGTAGGTGGCGTAGACATCCTCGTCGCAGGCCCAGCGCGGCGCCCCGTTGTGGCCGAAGCCCTCACCAAAAATATCCTGGTGCAGATCGATCACCACCAGCAGATTGTGCGCGGCGGCCCAGGCGACGCGGCGCTCGTACTCGATCAAGTAGGTCTCGCTGATCACCCCCGGCTCCGGCATGATCGCGGCCCAGCCGGTGAGCAGCCGGATGGTCGAGAAACCCCACTGTTGCAACCGGGCGTAATCCTCGGCCACGGCCCAGGAGTCGTAGGGCGGAGGCTTGGCGTCGTTGGAGAGGTTGATGCCCTGGAGGATCCGTTGGCGGCCCTGGGGGTCGATGATCTTCTGGCCCTCGGTGTGCCAACCCTGGGGGCCTGGATCGGCATCACCGCCCGGGACCGGGGGCAAGGTGCCGGCGTCGAAAGAGGTGCAACCGGCGGCGAGCCCGAGCAGGATCACGGCGACCGGCGCCAACGAGCGGCGCTGTGCCATCACGGCTCACCGTTGCCCGCGCGTTGCTGCTCGAGCCAGGCGACCCAGTCCGGGATCCCCTCCCCGGTGAGCGCCGAGGTCACGATCATCCGCGGCTCCGGCATCACCCGCGAGAGGGCGTCCTCGATCGCCGCCACCGAGACCCCTGGCAGGTGGGGGAGCAGATCGATCTTGGTCAACAGAACCAAATCCACGGCGCGGAACATCACCGGGTACTTGAGTGGCTTGTCCGGCCCCTCGGTAACCGAGAGCGCCACCACGTTGGCCGCCTGGCCTAGGTCGTAGATCGCCGGGCAAACCAGGTTGCCGACGTTCTCGATGAAGAACAGATCGGTCTCGCGCCACGCCACGGCGTGGAGTTTGTCGTGCAACAGGCGCGCATCCAAATGACAAGCGGTGCCGGTGGTGATTGAGGCACTCGGGATGCCCGCCGCCCGCAGGCGCTCGGCATCGTACTCGGTGGCGAGGTCGCCGCTCACCGCGCCGAGGCGCAAGCGAGCGCCGGGTGCGGAGGAGACCGCGGCGGCGGTCGCCTCGAGGATGGCGGTCTTACCCGATCCCGGGGAACCCATCAGGTTGAGAGCCGTCACCCCGGACTCGAGAAAGTGAGCCCG
>JAUUZB010000949.1 GCA_030590185.1 Deltaproteobacteria bacterium | reverse complement strand
TCGGGGGCGAGACCTGCGTCGGCCTGAGCTTTGACTGCGGCCTGTTGGCATGTCTCCCGCAGGGTGACGCCAACGAGTGTACGTTCGATACATCCGGCTGCGTCAACGGTTCCTGCACCGGCTGCGGCAACAACGTCATCGACGGCACCGAGATTTGCGACGGCCCGGATCTCGGCGCACCTCCCCACACCTGTCAGGATGAGGGCTTCGTCGGCGGCGTGCTCGGTTGCAATGGGACCTGCGACGGCTGGGACACCTCCGGCTGCTACGATTGCCTCGACTGCCGGGACTGTTTGAACCAGGCCTGCAACGACGGCACCTGTGGCGCTTGCTCGACCGACACCGACTGCTGCGCGCCCTGGTTCTGCTTCATGGGCACCTGCTACGAGCCGGTTACCTGATCCTCGCTCCTCACCAGCTCGCCGCGGCTCGACCACGGCGGGCGTAGAATTCGATCTCGCGACCGTCGAGCCTTACCGGCACGTAGTCGCGACGGAAGGTCGGGTCGAGGGCGAGGTTGGCATCGTAGCCGTAGAAGGTCTGGGCCTGGCGTTCGAGGAAGTCGACGCGGCGGAGTTGGGAGCTGGGGTAACGGCACTGCACGAAAGCCGGCGCCCGCGCCATGACGCCGGCCGGGTCGTCCTTCTGGTGGGCGGGTTTGCGCCAGGGCTTGGGTTCCATCCGCGCGATGGCGTGGTCGGCGCGGCCGAGCATGTCGATGACGCGGCGGTGGGAGAAGTAGGAGAGGTGCCCGAGGGAAAAGAGCGCCACGACGTCATCGGGGCGCGCGTGGGCGTCGAGGGCGTAGGCAAAAGAGACCCGCTGCGCGAGCCAGGCACGGGTAGCGCGACCCCGCAGGTGCCAGCCAGCATAACCGTAGACGGCCACTCCTAGCTGGCAGGCCAGGAGCGCTCCAGCCACGACCCAGACGCGCAGGTGAGGACGCGGCAGACGATCGAGACTCCGGCCGATCGCCCAGGCCAACGCCGGCACCAACGGCAACACGAAGCGATACCAAGGATGGCTGTCGCCGCCGAGGGTGGCGACGTAGAGGAGATAGGGTCCGAGCACCGCGGCGACGATCGCCAGTGGCCGGGCCGCGGTCCCCCGCGATAGCAAGATCAGGAAGGCGCCCAACCCGAGCAGGGGCGCGAGCCAGAGGGCGGCCTCACCGAGGTAGAGCAACCCGGGTCCGAACGCGACCGGGCCGCCGGAGCGCAGGTAGAAGGTGTTCGGAAAGAGCTCGCCGTAGTAGGCCAGGCGAAACAGCACGTAGGCCGCGAGGGGGGTCGCGGCCGCGGCGATCCGCATCGCTTCGACGCGCCACCTCTCCCGACCGAGCCAGAGCCGGGCACCCACGAGGGCGAGCCACAACGGCAGACAGACGCCGTGGACCAGCGGATAGAGCGCCAGCGCAATCCAAAAAAGCGGCCCGCCGCGTTGCCAACGGGCCACCATGATGAGCAAGGCGAGCCCCTGGGCATACACCGATAAGCCCGACTCGGAAAAATAGGCGTGGTGCGGCAGGCTCAGGTAGATCAACGCCAGGAGCAGACGTGGGAACGCGGGCCGGCCCCTCGAACCGTGGCCCGCGATCAACACGGCGATCGCCCCTTGAAGCAAGGCGTTCAGGATCCACAGCCAGAGCCCCACCGAACGTGGCGTGGCGAACAGCTCCACCGGCACCGAGACCGCCAGGAGCATGAGAGGATTGCTAAAACCCTCGACCCGCTCCCCTGGATTGAGCACCAGGCCATTGCCGCGCACCAAATTCCGGGCGTAACGCTGCGAAATCATCACGTCGTCGGAGGCCAACCAATGCGCTTCGCCGTCGACCTCGATGTAGCCGTAGAGGTGCGCCAGCACGAGCTGCACCGTGACCGCTAGGACGAACAGGTTGATCGGAATCAGATGAGAACGCACGCCAACGCAGCCTCTACTCTACCCTACTCGACCTCGTCCACCTCAGGCATCTCGCTGAGATCATAGGTAGTAGCCACACCGACGATCAGGTTGAGCTCCCCCTGCCGTACACCGTGATGGGTGTAGCCGCCAAACGCCAAGAACGGCTGCAGGTTGCGCACCCGGCTCCCGAGACGGGCGAAACTGACCGTCACCAGGGCGCTGATCCGGTGCGCCAGGTACTCCGAGGCCGGCGAATAGAGGATGTAGTCCATTAGGCCGACGCGGCCCTTGATGTTCGGGGTGAAGTCGTAGCCGACCGCCACCACAGCGGAGTTCATGAACAGCCAGGCGCTGCGCGGCAGGATCAAATCCCGTCGCATGTTGAAGTAGATCGGGGCGTGGCCCACGGTCCAGTGCTCCAGCTCCGACTTGTTGGTCACCGCCAACGATACCGGGCCAATCGGGATCTCCACCTGCAATTTGGCGGAGAATTTGGCCGCGAAGCCACTGGCCACCCCGCCGGTCCCCCCGGCGACCGCGTCACCGCGCCAGCTCTCGTCGTAACTCTCGCGCGGGAAGTAGCCGGCGCCGTTGAAGGCATCGGCCGGCCAGATCGAGACCCCCTGGAGCTCGGCCCGCAGCACCAACACCGACAGCGGGGTCACCGAGGCATACGCGCCGAGGTGCGAGTATGGGACGTTGAGTACGCTAAACAGCCCGGCCTCGACGTTGGTCAGCATGAACAGGAGGCCCGGGGCTTTGATCAACGGCATGCACCGGGCGAGGGTCAAATAGTGCTCCGGGCCGAGCGGGTTGATCGACACGGCCAGGGCTTGCTTCAACATGATCTTTGAGCCGGGCTCACCGAGGCAGTGTTTGCCGGTCGGGGCGAGCTCGGCCCCGGGCTCTTCGGCCGCGGCGGCGGCGGGCACGGCGAGGATGAACAGAACGAGCCAACCGGCGAGCACGCGTGTCATGACCAACCCCTTTGGTATCCCCGTGTCGCGTCAACGATCCCGGACAACCGGGGGGGGAGACAAATTAAACCCTGCGTCAGAACCGCCAGCTGGCGCTCGCGGCGACGCCGTCCCCGAGCGGCAGAATCCCGAACCGGGCGGCGGCCACGCCCGTTGTCGACTTGTACGCATCGTAGACGCCGACCTCCGGCCCGATGAGGAACAACACGATGCCCGTGCCGGCGATCGCGGCGCC
>JAUUZB010000742.1 GCA_030590185.1 Deltaproteobacteria bacterium | reverse complement strand
TCGACGGAGCCGTGTCGATGCCGCACCACGAAGACGATAGAGGTCGCATCCCACCGCGCCAGGGTGAGCTCCCCGGTGTGCCCAAAGCCACGGAAACGTTGGTGAGCATCGATGAGCTGGCTCAGTGTTGCGGCGGAGGCGTCGTAGGCTGGGTCTTCATTCCGAAGTGCAGCGGTCAGCTTGGCATCGTAACGCGCGATCGACTCGATCAAGCGCGCCTGGCTCTGGGCGGTGGTCTCTAGCAGCTCCCGATGTATCCGCAAATCATGGCGGTAGAGGATGAACGTCATGACCCCAATGACCACCGCGCAAACGCCGATCATGATGAGCGTCAAGATGAGGAACCTGGTGCGTGCGCTCATCTACGTTGCCCCCTCCGTTCTACCCCCGGCGCTCGTCCGACATCTCCAACACCACGTCGCCGAGGGGGTAGGTGGCGCAAGTGTGCACGATCCCGGTGTCGCGGTCGGTGTCGCGCAGCAGGGCGCCGGCGGCGGTGAATACCTCCCCCGCCACCAGCTTGCACCGGCAGGAGGCGCAGGCGCCGGTGCGGCAGGAGGAAGCCACCGCGTAGCCAGCCCTCTCGAGGGCGACCATCAGACTCTCGCCGCTGCGGCCGGTGATTTTTTTACCGCCCGCCCCGAGCTCGATGGTGACCTCATGGTCGCCATCGGTCGTCGCAGGCCAACCCTCGGCCTCGGTCACGTCGGCCGGGCCCCCAAAGGCCTCGACCTGGATCCGGCTCGAGCGCACACCCATGGCCTGGAGCTCGCCCACGGCGGTGCCGGTCATGCCCGACGGGCCGCACAGGAAGAAGGTCTTGCCCGCCAGCGAGATTTCACTCAGCTCGCGGCGCAGCAGCCCGGCGTCGATACGGCCCCGTTCGCCGGACCACTCTGTGGACGGCTGCGACAGGGTGTGGAGCAGCTCGAAGCGCTGTGGATACTCGCCGCGCAGGCGCTCGAGGCGCTCGCGGAAGATGATCTGCTCCTCGTTGCGTGAGCCGTAGATCAACCGCGCCTGGGCACCCGGCCGGGTGGCGAGCAGGTGTTCGATGATCCCGGCCAGCGGGGCGATGCCGCTGCCGGCGGCGATGGCGATCAGCTCCTCGGTGTCGCGCAGGGGATTGAAGTGAAAGTCGCCCGCCGGGCCGCTCAGGGCCAGCCGGTCACCGGTGACGACGCGGTCCACCAGGTAGGGGGAGACGAAACCGTTTGGCTTGCGCTTGACGGTCACCTCGATCCCCGGCTGGCTCGGCAACGAGGAGATGCTCAGCGGGCGGCTGGTGCGCACCCCGTCGATCTCCATCGCGAGCTTGACGTACTGGCCGGGCAGAAAGGGCGGCAACGGACCGTGGCTACCAACCAGCCGCAGCGTCTTGACGTCGGGGGTTTCCCAGCGGGCCTCGGCCACGCGCACGGCTGCCTTCGCGGCGTGAAGTCGGTCCACGTCCCGGGTGATCTCACCCGGCTCAAAGTCGCGTCGATAGCCAGTGGCCAAGCCGTTGGCCTTGGTCAGGGTGCGGGCCACGGTGCGGATGTCCGAGACCAGGCGCCAGTGTTCTCGAAGACTCATGGGGTTCGCCTCGCGGACGCCGCGACGGAGGAGCCCGCGGCCTCGAGCTCCCCGATGACCGCGATGGCGGCCTGGCGACCGGACTCGATCACCGGTTCATAGCCGCCGCCCGGTTGGGTCCAGGCGCCGGCCAGCCACAGTCCGCCAACCACGCCATTGGAGCCGAGGCGGAAGGCCGGACATTGGGCCGGGGTCTGGGCGAAGCCGTAGATCGCGCCATCCTGGTTGCCGGTGTAGCGCATGTTGGTGAGCGGGGTGGAGACCACCGCCACCTCGACGTGGTCGCGCAGGCCCGGGTAGAACTCGTTGGCGGTGTCGAGCATGCCGTCGGCGTAGCGTTGTTTGACCTCGTGGTAGCGGCCCGGCGACAGGTCGCGCCAGATGCGGCCGTCGGTGGCCGCGGTCAAGGTGATGGCGGTCGTGCCCGGGGGCGAGAACTCCGGCATCTCGACGCTGTAGGCCGTGAGCAAATAGGAGTCGGGGGCTTCGAGCCGCGCCGCCGACTCGTATTGCCGGTCCATGTCGATGGTGTTGTTGATGAACACCTCGTGATCCTCGAGGCCGAGGCTCGCGGGGCTGGCGTCGAGGCCGAGGTAAACGCTGACCGTGCTCATGCTCGGTTGCATAGCGGTCAGCTTGCGCAAATATCCGCTGTCGACGTGCTCGGCGCCGACCAAGTCAAAGAAGGTGATGAAGGGGTTGGCGTTGCTGATCACCCGTCCGGTCTCGAGGTGCTCACCGGCCTCGGTGAGCACGCCGGTCACCCGGCCGTTCTCGACCAGGATGCGCTCGGCGCCGTTGCCCAGGGATACCTCGCCGCCCGCTTTCTCGATGACCCGCACAAAGGCGTTCGATATCGCCTGGGACTTGCCCTTGGGGTAGCTCGCGCCGAGCTCCGCGAGGGTGGTGTAGGCGATGGCGAAGTAGAGCAGAGACAGTTGGCTCGGCGGCAGGCCGAAGTAGCTCCAGACTTGACCGATGGCCAGGCGGGTCAATGGATCCTCCACCTCGCGGTAGATCAGGTGGGACAGGGGAACCGCCGAAGCGTGGGAGAGGACCGGGTACTTGCGCAGGGCGTCGAGGGTGGTGGGGGGCTCGCCAGTGCCGGAGCCGATGGCTCGCACATCGCTTTTGATCGCCCAGAGTTGGTCATAGATCCGGCGCAGGCCGCGTCGCTCGTGGGGGAAAGCAGCGATCAGGGCGTCGAGGGACGGCTCGCGACCCCGGGGCACCCGCAGGTCGAGTCCCGGGGCGGTGGTGCGGTAGAGGTCCGGCATGCGCACGAACTCGAGCTGCTGGGCAACCTGGAGCTCGTTGAGCTGTGGGATAGATGGGTCGGTGCTCTCGGGACCGCGCACGCCGGTGAGGGCGTGCAAGGAGACCTCGAACTCGAAGCGACCGCGGGAGAAGGTCGTCGCGTAGCCCCCCGGCTGGACGTGCTTCTCGAGCACCCGCGCCTTAAACCCTCCCAGGGTCAGCTTTGCCGCGGCCGCGAGCCCGCCGAGGCCCGAGCCGATGATGATCGCGTCATAGTGGGTCATTGCGCACCGCTGGCCGAATTCCGTGGAAACGAGTCCCTTGAAACGACGCAGGCTTTTAGTTCGAGGGGCTCAGATTGTACAGGGAAGAACAGCCTGGCTCGACCCGCCGTTGCCGCGGGCCGGCCCATCGTGCCCGGGCTAGTCCCAGGATTTGAGGCGGAAGACCAGGCCTTTCTTGACCGTGCCCAGGTCGCCGCATCAGTGAGGACCGCCGTGAAGAAGAACATCTTGCTCGCCGTGGTATCCACGACTCTCTTTTTCGTACTGCTCGAGCTGACTTTCTCAATTTTTGCCTGGTTCTACTTCCGCGGCGATACCAGCGGCGACCACGACGGGCGTTTTCGCCTCCTCGCCCTCGGGGACTCCTTCACCTACGGGCAATACATTGACCAGAACGAGAGCTATCCGGCTCAGCTCCCGCGCCTGTTGCGCGAGCGCCACGGGCTGGACTGGGAGGTGATCAACCGCGGCAAGCCGGGGCACTCGCCGATGATGATCCTCCAGGGCCTGGAGGAGAGTCTGGCCGAGACCGAGCCGGATCTGGTGGTGTTGATGGCCGGTTTCAACGTCAACGAC
>JAUUZB010000691.1 GCA_030590185.1 Deltaproteobacteria bacterium | reverse complement strand
GCCGCCGGTGCCGTCGTCCGGGACGCAGAGATCCGTGGTTGGGTGACAAATGTAGCCGGCCAGGCATTCCCCGTCGGCACAGGGGCGGCCCGAGAGATCGACCTCGACCGGGGCGCAGCCGACGAACAGCGGCGCGCCCAGTACGAACCAGATCCCTCTCGGAGTCGACCGCATGGCGAGTGTCCTAGCCTCCCGAGTATACGAGAATCGGCGGCGCTTGTGCACTGTGGTTTGTGACTTGCGGCCGCCGACCCAATGGCGCGCCGGTCCAGACACGAACCTCAGCCCTGCACCCGCTCCCACTCTGCAAACGACCGCTGTACGCAGTCCTCGATGGCGAGGCCTGCGAAATAGTTGCCGGTGAGCGCCAGGCGAGCGCCGGCGAGCTGCGCGTCGAGGGCGGAGACGATGTCGGCGTGACCAACCGCGGGCGCCGGGAGGATGAGCTCCTGCTCCACCGGCGCCGGCAGCTCCTCTTGGGGCACGCGCAACACCTCGGCCATGCGGGTGAGCTGTTGGTCGCGGCTGAATCCGGGGCGGAAGTGGAAGACGAAGGCGCGGCGTTCGGGGTCCGGGAATGGATCGCGGGTCACCATGGAGAAGAAGATATCGTCCACCGGCACCAAAAAAGCGCAGGGCGGCATCCAACACTTCTCGAGCGGCAGGGTGACCCCGAGGCTCTCGACTCCGACCGCGGCCACGCGGTCGATCTCACGGGCGAGGGGGGGGAAGTCCTCGCGCAACAAGGCGGCTGCGACGGTCGACGGCGCCGCCATGGCGACCACCGCTGCGGTCCACTCGCGGCCGTTGGCGTCGCGGACCCGGAAGCCGTCCGACTGCTTGGTTACCTGCGCCACCTGAACGCCGGTCTCGAGCGTCAGGCCATCGGTCTTGGCGACCGCGTCGCAGACGCTCTGTAGGCCACCCGGCAGCCCAAAGCTGCGGGTCACGTCCTTGCGCCGGGGTCGTTTCTTAAACAGTGAACCCGGTCCCTCGACTGGAAAACCGTCCGCGGATTGGGAGGGGACGGCGGCGAGGAAGGGGGAGAGGATGCCGGCGAAGTTCTTCGGCCCGATCAACGCCGAGTAGTACTCCGCCACCGACTGGCCCGTTTTGGCGCGGAACAAGCGGAATGGGAAGCGGATCCCCGCCTCGAGCCAGCTCAATTTCCACAACACCTTATAAGGTGTGAGCCAGGTGGTGACGCCGTCGCGCAGCAGTCCAAAATGTGCCCGGGCCGGGCCCCGTGGCATCAGGGCCTCACCGAGCCCGGCGTCGAACAGCAGCTCGAGAAATCCGCCGTAGCTGTTGTAGACCGTGTGGGCGCCCATCTCGAACCAGTGCTCGTCGTGCCGCTGGGAATGGATGCAGCCGCCCACCCGGTCGCGCGCCTCGAGCAGGTGCACCGTGCGGCCGGCGCGGGCCGCCTTCCAGGCAAAGGCCAAGCCGCTGATGCCGCCGCCGATGACGATTACGTCCGTAGAGCTCACGTCGATCTACCCTCGAAGAACCAGGCGCCCACGCGGCGCGCCGGGGGTTCCTTCCATTGAACCGACGCGACGTCAATGGTCCTACACCGCACCGGTTAGGATAGGGTCCCCGGGAGCGTGCCGTACGACGCCAACGATTTGATGTGGAGCCGCCCATGACCGAGCGCAGCCATGACGACCTGCTGATCATCGGCGCGGGTCACCTCGGTGGTCGTGCGGCCGATGCCTGGCTCCGCGCGTACCCGAAGGCGCCGGTGGTGGCAGAGACCCGCGGTCCCGATCGGCATCCTAGCCTCGCCGCGGCCGGCGTGATCCCGCGTCTGCGGGACGAAGCTGCGCCCAGGCCTGCGGCCAATCTTCTCTTCTCCGTCCCGCCCTCGGCGGTGGAGGACTACGCGGCGGAGACGCAACGAGCCGTGGAGTTGTGGAGCGGCACGGGCCGGCTGGTGATGACCTCGAGCACCGCCGTCTACGCCGAATCGCGGGGCGGGATCTGCACCGAGGCCAGCCCGCTGGCTAACGACGAGCGCGCTGTTCGCATGCTCGCTGCCGAGGCAACCGTACGAGCGGCGGGGGGAGTGATCCTTCGCCTCGCCGGACTCTACGAGCGAACCCGTGGCCCGCAGCGGGTGTTCCTTCGCAGGCCCGCGTCGGACCGGCGCCCGGACGGGTTGGTCAACCTGATTCACTACGAGGACGCGACGTCCCTGTGCCTGCGGGCGCTGGAGGTCGGGGCAGCGGGCGCCGTCTACCTCGGTTGCGACGACCTGCCGCTCACCCGCGAGGCGTTGGTGGCCGCGGCCTGGGCGTCGGGGGTGTTCGACGAGCCAGGCACGCCCACCGAGCGCTGTGACTTCACCGGCCGCGACGGCCCCCTCGGCCGGCGCTGCGACAATGCCGAGACCCGCCGGTTGTTGGACTGGGCACCACGTTACCGGAGCTTCACGGCTTGGTTGGCGAGTGAGCGGCGAGACTGAGCCGGTCTCTGTGTCCCGGTAGACCGGCGCTACGCGTCGCCGCGTGCCGAACGCTGCTAGGGCCCGATCCCGATCACCCTCAACGGATCGTAGGAGAAGGCCGCGGGCCAGCCGGTTTGTCCGTACCCGGAGTGCCCCCAACACCAAACCTCGCCGTTGTGGGTCACCGCGCAGGAGTGGTAGCCGCCGGCGGTGACCATGACGACACCGGACTCCAAACCCTCGACCGCGGTCGCGGCGAGCTTATGGTCACGGGTGCCGTCGCCGAGCTGGCCCCAATCGTTCGCGCCCCAACACCTGGCCGCGCCGTCGGTTGTGACCACACAACTGTGGCGGTCACCCACCGCTAGTTGGGTGGCGCCGCTGGTCAACCCGATCACGTTGACTGGCGTGGTACGCCCGGTGCCGGTGCCGTCGCCGAGTCGGCCATCGTAGTTGCTCCCCCAACACATCACCCCGCCGGAGGTGAGCAGGGCGCAGGTGTGCGCGTCCCCGGCGGCCAACGCCGCCACCGGCTGCGTCAGACCGATCACGTCGACCGGCGAGGGCTCGGGGGAAACGGTGGTGCCGTTGCCGAGCTGCCCGTTGCTGTTGAGGCCCCAGCAACGCACGGTGTTGGTGACCAGGGCCGCGCAGGCATGGGCCCCGGAGCCGCCCACCCCGATGGCGTGAACGCCGGAGGTGTTGCCGACCACGTGCACCGGCACGTTGGTGTCGTCCAGGGTGCCGTCACCAACCTGACCGTGGTCGTTGCTCCCCCAACATTGGACGCCGCCGCCCGCGGTCAGGGCGCAGTTGCTCTCGCCGCCGCAGTCGACCGCTAGGGTGCCCGACGACAGGCCGACGACCGCGACCGGAACGCCGCTGGTGGTGTTGGTGCCATCGCCGAGCGCACCGTAGGAATTGTAACCCCAGCAGCTGACCCCGCCGACGTCGGAGAGGGCGCAGGTGAAGTTACCGCCGGAGGAAATCTGCTCCGTACCAACCGAGAGCCCCACCACCTCCACCGGCGTCGGCGTATAGACCCGCGTGTCGTCGCCGAGCTCGCCGTTGGCGTTGCGCCCAAAACACATCACGCCGCCCGAGGCGGTCATGGCGCAGGTGTGGTAGGCACCCGCGCTCACCGCCACGACATCGGAGGGCAGGCCGCTGACCGGTTGCGGCTCTTCGGTGGTGGAGGGCAACCCGGCGCCGAGCTGACCCTCGATATTGCCGCCCCAACACTCGACGCCACCGTCGTCGAGCAGCACGCAGTTGTGGTAGCCACCGGCGGCCAGCGATCGCACACCGTCGGGTAGACCGCTCACGAACACCGGCATGGTCGCGTAGCCTTCGACCGGGAAGCCGAGCTGCCCGGCCCAGCTCCGGCCCCAGCAAAAGACGGTCCCGGCGTTGGTTAGGGCACAG
>JAUUZB010000896.1 GCA_030590185.1 Deltaproteobacteria bacterium | reverse complement strand
GGCGCGGTGGTCGGGCGGGACGCCGAGCTGTTGCAACGCCTGCGCCGCCTGGCCGACCACGGCCGCGTGACGCGCATCGAGCACGGCGAGGTGGGCATGAACAGCCGCCTCGACGCGATTCAGGCCCTGGCCCTCGAGCTCAAGCTCCGCCACCTCGACGATTGGAACGCCGGTCGGGCGCGGGTGGCCGGCTGGTACGACGAGCGGCTCAGCGGCGTGGCCGGCGTTACTATTCCGGCGCGCGGTGCCGACCGGACGCACGTCTTTCACATCTACTGCGTCCAGGTGGATGAGCGGGACGTCCTGCGGGAGGGGCTCGACGCCGCCGACATCCAAAGCGGGGTGCACTATCCCCTGGCGCTTCACCAACAGCCGGCCTTTGCCCACCTCGGGCAGGGGGCCGGGAGCTTTCCTCGGGCCGAGGCGCTGGCGGCGCGTTGTGTCAGCCTACCGATCTATCCGGAGCTGACCGAGGCCGAGGTCGATCGTGTGACCACGGTCGTGCGTGACCACGCTGGGGCAGGGAGTTAGCCGTGACGAGCATCGCCGTGGTGGGGGCCGGATATTGGGGCCCGAACCTGATCCGCAACTTCCAGCAACAGAGCAATGTGCATCAGCTCCTGGTCTGCGACCGGGACCCGGAGCGGCTCTCGGCCATGGAGGCGCGCTTTTCCAACCTGGAGGTCACCCCCGACTACGATGAGGTGCTCGCCTCCGACGTCGACGCGGTGGTGATCGCCACCCCGATCGGAACCCACTACGCCCTCGGCCGCCGGGCCCTCGAGGCGGGCAAACACCTGTTCATGGAGAAACCGTTGGCCACCAGCGTGGCCGAGGCGCGGGAGCTGGTCGAGCGGGCAGCCGCGGCCGACCTGGCGCTGATGGTCGGCCACACCTTCGAGTACAGCCCGGCGGTGGTGCGGATCCGCGAGATGATGCGCGCCGGTGAGCTGGGCAACGTCTATTTCGTATCGAGCATGCGGGTGAACCTCGGGTTGCATCAAAAAGATGTCTCCGTGATCTGGGACCTGGCGCCCCACGACGTCTCGATGCTGTACACTTGGCTCGAGGAGGCGCCGGTCACGGTGAGCGCCACCGGCAGCGCCTTTGTCGGTGACCTGCCGGACGTCGCTTTTATCTCCCTCGCCTATGCCTCCGGCATCATCGCTCACCTGGAGGTCAGCTGGCTGGCGCCCTCCAAGCTGCGGCGCACGACCATCGTTGGTGACAAGAAGATGCTGGTCTACGACGACACCGAGAGCGTCGAGAAGGTCAAGCTCTACGACCGCGGGGTCGACTTCCGAGACCCGGAGACCTTTGGCGAGTTCCAGCTCTCCTACCGCACCGGCGACATCCTGAGCCCGGCGTTGCCGAGCTTCGAGCCCCTCGCCCTCGAGGCCCAGGAGTTTCTGCGGGCGGTGGAGCAGGGCGTGCCTCCCCGCTCCGACGGCGCGAGTGGCCTGCGGGTGGTGGAGGTTTTGGTGGCGGCGCAGCGTTCCCTGGAGGAGGGCGGCGTCCCGGTTTCCCTGGCGGAGGCGAGCGCGTCGTGACCGATACCCGCGCCGTTGGGAGCCTCGCGCCGGTCACGGCCGCCGGCGGGGTGAGAGGTGATCGAGCGCGTTGGCACAAGCGGCTGTTCGATCTGATCCTAGCTAGCCTGATGCTAACCCTGGCGGCGCCGCTGTTGCTGCTGCTGGCCATCGCGATCAAGCTCAGCTCCAGGGGGCCCGTGTTCCACAGTCAGCAACGGATAGGTCTCGACGGGCGACCGTTCGGCATGCTGAAGCTGCGCACCATGCGCAGGGGCAGCGACGATCAACCCCATCGCGCTTACGCCCGCGCCTGGATCGAGCAGAACGTCGACTTCGACGGTGCTGGAAATTTCAAGATCACCGACGACCCGCGGGTCTTCGGGGTAGGGCGGTGGCTCAGACGCTTCAGCCTCGACGAGCTGCCCCAGCTGATCAACGTGGTGCGTGGGGAGATGAGCCTGGTCGGCCCCCGGCCTGCCCTGCCGTACGAACTCGACTGTTACCGGCCCCACCACCGCCGGCGCCTGGCGGCGATGCCCGGGATCACCGGTCTGTGGCAGGTCTCCGGCCGCCACCGGTTGTCCTTTGAGGAGATGGTCGCGCTCGACGTCGAATACCAGGAACGTTGGTCGCTCGGGCTCGACGTCGCGATCCTGGGGCGGACCGTCGGCGTGGTGCTGCTCGAACCCGGCTACTGACCAGCCAGGCAGAGACGGCAGAGCAGGAAGAGCAGGCGCGCGCCGACGTTGCCGTCGTACTCGTCACCGGCCGGCCCGGGGGCGACCTCCACCAGATCAAAGCCCACGACCCGGCGGCCCGAAGAGACCACCTGTCTGAGCACGTAGGTAGCTTCGTCAAAACTCAGCCCGCCGGGCACCGGGGTGCCGGTGTGTGGGCAGAAGGCCGGGTCGAGGCCGTCGATGTCGAGGCTGACGTAGACGTCCTGGGGGAGGGCGGTGACGATCTCGTCGACCAGCGCGGCAAAGGTCTCCCCCGCGAAGCGGCGGGCTGCCAGCTCCGGCGCGAACCAGGCGTTGACCCGCGGGTCGTCGATGATGCGCTGGTGCTCCGTGGCGCACAGGTCGCGCAGCCCGACCTGCACCAGCTCGAGGTCCGGGGCCGCCGCCAGCAGGTTGTGCATCACCGAGGCGTGGGACCAGGCGAACCCCTCGTAGGCCTGACGGAGGTCGGCGTGTGCGTCAATTTGAAGCACGCCGAGGTGGGGGAAACGCTGCCGCTGGGCGAGGATGGGGCCGAGGGCCGTAGAGTGGTCGCCGCCGACCAGGCCGACCCGTTGGCCGCCATCGAGGGCGTTGGCGACCTTGCCGCGCAGCAGGTCGTTGAGGGTGGCGCCGAGGTCATTGACCTCTCGCTGGGCCGCATCGACCCCGCGGTACTCGGCGGCGCGGACCTGGTCCACGCAGGCGGTGGCCCGCTGGTTGAGGGCGCGCACCTCGGGGTCCTCGGGCAACATGGCCACACCGACCGTGGTTGGGAACGGGCTGTTGAGGCCCGATTGCGGGTCGTGGAAGTCGAGTTGGGGACTGGCGGCGAGGATCGCGTCGGGTCCGGCGGCGGCGCCGCGGCGATAGGAGGCGGTGGCGTCAAACGGCGCCGGTATCAGCACCAGGGCCGCGTCCTCGGGCGCCACCCCGAGACCGAACAACCCGTCATCGTTGGTGGCAGGCCCCTCGAGCAGGT
>JAUUZB010000757.1 GCA_030590185.1 Deltaproteobacteria bacterium | reverse complement strand
GATCACCCCGACCTGTACGTCGCCGGCGTTGACCATCTCCGCCACGCGTTTGTGGCTGCCGGCAAACGGGGTCGCCTTGAAGTGGAGGTCCGGATCCAGGCCGAGCGCACGCAGGCGCATACGCGGGTAAAAGTAGCCGGCGGAGGAGTGCTTATCGACGTAGGCGAGCTTCTTGCCGCCGAGGGATTTGAGATCCTGCCAGGGGGCGTCGTTCTTGACCACGAAGACGCCGCGGTACTCCGTGTCCCAGGCCATGCGTTGCTGCACCAGGACCTCAGCGGCCTGCAAGGCCGGTTTGACCCGCACGTAGAGGTAGGCGCTGAGCTGCGCGATGTGCACCCGCTCGGCCACCAGCGCGTTGATCAAGGCGTCGTAGTCCGGGGCCACTTCGAGGGAGACCTTGCGCTTGAGCAGCTTGCTGAGCTCGGTGGTCAGGACCGCGTAGTCGTTGCGGACCGCGGTGTCGTCGGTGGCCGGCAGCACCCCGAAGGTGAGCGGCGGCCGGTCGGCGAACTTTTTCACCACCGGGCTGCGTTTGATCAGTGTGCGCTCTTCCTTCTTCTCCTCGCAGGCGACGCCCACGACGAGCAGGGTGGCGATGGCGAATACAGGGGCCAGTAGGCTAACGGCGCGTCGCATGGGGCAGCTCCTTGGGGCTCGATCGGAAGTGGGGCTAGCCTACCCTCGACCGGACGGTGAGGTGAAGTCGCCCAAGCGGTTTAAAGTGGCGGGTTTAGGTGCCGAGGAACAGGGCCATCACCTGCGTCATGCGCTCCGGGTCCTGGGCGCCCCCCTGCTCGCGGATCGAGTGCATCGACAGGATGGCGTTGCCGGCGTCGATGGTGCGCACCCCTAGGCGGGCGGCGGAGATCGGGCCGATTGTCGAGCCGCAGGGCAGATCGGTGCGATTGACGAACTTTTGATAGGGGACATCCGCCTGCTGGCAGAGCGCCTCGAACAGAGCTTCCCCCTCGGCGCCGGTGGCGTAGCGCTGCTGGGCGTTGATCTTGATCACCGGCCCGCCGTTCATCCGCGGCAGGTGCTGCGGCTCGTGTTGGTCTGGGTAGTTCGGGTGGACCGCGTGGGCCATGTCGGCCGATATTTGGAACGAATGCGCCACGGCGCGCGGCAAACCGCCTGGCACGGCCCCGGGGCTCTCGTGTTCAGCGATCCGTGTCATGATGCTCTCCACCAGGGAGCCGCCCGCGCCGGCCACGGTGGAGCTGCCGACCTCCTCGTGGTCGTAGAGGCTGATGAGTTGGGTGGCGGCCTGGCCGTCGGCCCGCAGGAGCGCCAAGAGGGCGGCGTGACACATGGCCTGGTTGTCGAGCCGGGGGGTGAAAATGAACTCACCGGCGACGCCGCCCACGGTCGGCGCCTGATAGTCGTTGGCGCTCAGCTCCCAGGCAAGGAGGCGCTCCGGCTCCACGTCGAGACGCTCGGCGAGCAGACGCTTGAGGGCGCCCGGCTGGTCCTTGGCCTGGGCGGCGCCGGCCGCCGTCGACTCGGCTGGCGGTTCCGGGGCCAGCCCGAGGATTGGGGCGAGGTGTTTTTGGGCGTTGAGCTGGAGCCCCTGCTCCTTGAGGTCGCGGTTGAGGTGGATGGCGAGAGAGGGGATGCGTAGGATCGGCTCGTCGATCCGCAGCAGGCGTTGCTCCACCCTGCCGCCGGGGCCGTCGCCGGTCGCGCCCCCGGGCTCGCGTCGCAGCACCACCAAGCCGGCCAAGCCGAGGTCACGGTCCAACCAAGCGTAGGTGAGGGCGCCGCCGTACACCTCGACGCCGAGCTGGTGGTAACCGTGGGCGGTGACGTCGGCCAAGGGCTTGAGGCGAAGGGTCGGCGCATCGGTGTGGGCACCGATCAAACGCAGGCCGGCCTCGCAGGCGGGCGCCTCCCCGACTCGGAATGCCACGATCCCGCCCTCCCGGGCGACGTAGTAGCGCTCCCCCGGCTGAAGGTCCCAGGCATCGCCCTCGAGGAGCGCCGTAAAATTATCGGCGTCGAGCCGGCGACTGACCTCAGCGACGCAATGGCGGGGGGTCGGGCTGGCGTGGATGAAAGCGAGGAGGTCGCGGGTGGTCGGTTCGGTCTCGAGCATGGTCCCGCGGATACGGGAAATCCGCTGGCCCGTCAAACCGGCGCTAGAAGATGCCGAGGAAGAAGCCGAGCAAGAGGCCGCCGCCGCAACCGGCGATGGCGCACAGGGCGACGATGAGGAGAAGCCGGCCGTGCTGGGCGACGAAGCCGGTCGCCGGGGCTTGCATCGAAAGGGTGGGGAGCGGCTTGCTGTCGCGGGAGAAGTTTTTGAGGGTGGCCACCCCGGTGCGCATGTCGTCGAAGCCGGACTGGGTGATGGCGTCGTGGACTTCCTTGAGCATGTGCTGGGCGTAGAAATCGCGATTTCTGATGTGCTTGAGCAGGTGGGCGGCGTAGTCGAGGATGTTGTCGGCCAGGCGCGGGGTGAACTTGACGGTCTTGCCGATCGGTCGTCCACCGACCTCGGACTCGTCGTCGAGGGGAAGGTTGCCGGTGCGCAGGCCGTGGCCCTGGCGAAAGTCGATCACCATGCCGAAGATGCTCAGCTCCTGGCGGACGATCACGTTGTCGCGATTCTCCCAGGACAGCATCTCGACGCGGTTGCGACCGCGGTGCCAGATGGTGCGGATCCCCTCTGCGTCGAATTCCTCGTTGGCCTGCATGCGGCGCATGGATTGGGCCGCCTCCTCGACGACGCCCAGATCGGTGCCGACGCCCGATGCCGCCCGGCCGACTTTTTTTGGCGGCTCCGTCATGACCCCTCCACCTGTTTGGCGAAGCGCAGGGCGAGCAGGGGCGGGAAGACCACCAGGCAAATCAAGAGATTGGCGCACAGCCCGAGCAAGGCCAGGTTGCCAATTGAGTTGAGGCCGGCGTGGTTGGCCATGATCAGCGCGCCAAAGCCGAGGCCGGTGGTCAAAATGGCGCCGGCGATGGCGCGGCCGGTTTCGGAGATCACCCCGTCGAAGGGGTCGCCCCGGGAGAGACGGGTCACCAGGTGGGCGCCGCCATCCACGCCAATACCGAAGATGATCGGGAACATGACGATGTTGATGTAGTTGGCCTGCACCCCGGAGAGGTGCATCAGCGCCAGGGTGACGATCATCGTCAGGGCGGGCGGGACCAGGCAGAGCAACACGTCGCGCATGCGGGTCAGCAGGGCCCAGACCGTCAGGAAGACCATCAGGATCGTAAACAGGGAGATCGGCAGCGCCTCATCGATCACCATACTGAGGATGTCGGCCAGGATGATGTTCTCACCGGCCACCGGCGGCATGCTGCCGTCGGTCATGCGGATGGTGCGCAGCTCGTCGGCGTACTCGAGGATCTTGACACCGCTGGACCGCCCCACCGCCGGGAAGATGAGCAGGAAGCCAGCTTCGCCGCCGCTCGCGTCGCCGAACATCAGCTTCACCTGACGCGGCAAATCGTCACGCGTATAGGGCTCGGCCGTGACCAGCTCCTTGAGCTCGATGAACTTCGCCCGGGCCTTTGGATCACCGATCGCCTTGGGGGAGGTCGAGGCGATCTCCTCAGCGAGCTCTGCGATCGCCAGCTTTTTCTCGGCCTGGTGGGTCGGCAGCAAGTCTGCGCTGGAGGCGATCATGCGGATG
>JAUUZB010000265.1 GCA_030590185.1 Deltaproteobacteria bacterium | reverse complement strand
GGCGCGGTTTTCCTGTGGGGTCAAAACAGCTCCCTGGCCGACAGCTTCAAAACCAACGACTTCATCTACGTCCAATACGTGGGAACCTGGTGAATGAGCGCCGCGCAGCAGAGCAGCACGGAGGGCTTGGAGGCCACCGCCCCCCGTGGGGTGGCGCGGATCCTGTGGGACGACTTTCCGTTGCTCAACTACGCCTTCTACGCGCTGGCCATCGCCCACGCTGAAATCGCCAACCTGCCGGAGCCACGGCTCGATCTGGTGCCGAGCGTGGTTTTTCCGCTGCTCGTGCCGCTGCTGATCTACGGCCTGCGCTTCGGGCGCGCCACCCGCCGGGAGCGCATCATCGGGGCTGTGGTGGCGCTCGGGGTGCCGTTGTTGGTGGGGCTCGACGTGGCGATCGCCATGCGCACGCCGTTCACCATCGATCGCCTCCGGGACATCTACGAGATCAGCGCCATCTTGAACACCGTGCTGCTCATGGTGCACGCCTGGGGGCGCGGCCGCCACTGGGTCGGCTTCTTCATGGGCCCGGTGGCGCTCTACGGATTGCTGCTCGAGAACGGTGGTATCCTGCTCGGCTTCTTCGACGAGCTGAACTACACCTTCTACCTCTGGCCGTTGCCCGCGCCGCTGGCGACCATGTCCGGGTGGATCACGGTCTTCTATCTGGTCACCTGGTTGACCTGGGAGCTGCGACGGTTGATCCCGGCCTTGGGCCGCACGGCCGTCGGCTCGGCCCTCACCGCCATGCTCGCGGCCTTGTTGCTCGACCTGCAGATCGATCCCCTCGCCACCGCCGTTGGGTTCTGGGCGTGGAATCACCTGCTCGAGGGGGAGTTGATGGGGGTGCCCTTCTTGAACTTCGTCGCCTGGGGCTGCGCCGTGTTTCCCTTTGCCTGGCTCCAATACCGGCGGGAGGGTGGCCTGGCCCTGGGGCCGGGCGCGATCTGCGCGCCGCCCCACCGGCGCTGGATCCTGGTTCGGGTCCCGGCGGTGCTCGCCCTAGCGGCGGTGCTGTTCCTCACCTGCATGATGATCTACGAGGGCGGCCTCGGCGGGCCGACTACTCAAATCCTCCGCCAGGCCGCGGTCCGCTTCGGTTTGCTGCAGCCGGAGATGATCTGGCATCCCGGTCTCTGACCGGATTCGGGGTTGGGGTGGTGACGAACGCGAGTCCGGGGTTGGCGGCGCGGATCGTGCGGGCCGAGGCGCGACGCGACACGGGTACCAGCCTCGAGGGTGACCTCGATTCGATTGAGGCTTGGCGGCAGGCGTGGGTCGAGGTCGAGCGCGCCCAAGGGGTGGCGGGCTTGGCGACGGCGTGCCGGGCGTGCGGCCATGATCCTGCCCGCACCTGTTGCGCGCAGGCCCACGAGAGCGTGGAGCGCGCCTGCGACGAGGATTTGCTCCTGCTCAACCTGCTGCTCGGCGCCCGGTTGCCTGCGGCCCCGGCCCGATCGGATGCCTGCTATTTCCTCGGCGATCACGGCTGCCTCCTCGCGGCCAGGCCGGCCCTGTGCGTCGAGTTCATCTGCGAGCCTGCGGCGGCAGGTATACCGGGCGCAGCCCTGACCGAGCTGCGCTGGCGCGAACGCCGCTACCTAGAGGCCTTCATGACGCTGTTGGCTGCGCTACGGGAACCAAGGAGCTCAGATGATCACGCCAGGTAGCTGGCGATGGCGTGGCCGGGGTGCGCGCCTGGACTCGTGTACCTGTTCACACTAGGATTTCGACTCAGAGAGGTGGCCATGGCAGAGGCAAATCCGCCCAAAGTTCTGCTCGTTGACGACGAGTTGTCGATTCATCTGGTCTTCGAGGATATCCTCGGCGACCTCGGTTTTGATCTCGACTGCGCCGCGAGCGCTGAAGAGGCGCTCGAAAACCTCAAGGGCAAGACCTACGACCTGGCGATTCTCGACAAGAACCTCCCCGGCATGTCCGGTCTCGATCTGATGCGGATCATGCGCGGCGTGCACATGAACATGAAGGTGATCATGATCACCGGGTTCGGTTCCTACGATGCGGCGGTCGAGGCGTTGCGACTCGGAGCGGCCGACTTCATCGAAAAACCGTTCCGTGATCTCGATCTGGTCGTCGACAAGATCCAAAAAACCCTCCAAGGAACCGGTGCCGAGGCCTGCGAGGCGAAGATGGTGAGGTTCAAGAACACCATCGAGGCGGCTTTCGTCCCCCTCGGCGAGGCCGACGCCGAGCTCGAGCGACTCCAGTCCGCGGGCGGTGACCGCGACGGCCTGCTGCGGGTCCGCCAGACCCTCGCCCAACTGCGCGATCTCCTCGTCATCGGTCTAGGCGAGGCCGAGGGTAAGTAGCCGGTCACGACCACCATCGAGTCGACTCCGCTGCGGTTGGCGCGGGGGCCATGACCCCGGCCATGGATTCGCCTATACTCCCGGCGGTCCTGAATCTCTGACGCCGAGGAGGCCTACCGTGAGCGACAAAGAGGCGAAGAAGCCACCGTCCTGGGGAGATCTCTTCTCCAACCTGCGTGAGACACTCGAGGACTCGGAGCTGCTCTCTTCGGTGAGCGCCTCGGCGCGCGACCGACTTGCCGAGCTCAAGGACAAGCTCGACGACCCAGAGCTGCGCAGCAACGTGGGCGAGAAGGTCGGGGGGATCACCGATAAGCTGGTCGGCAAGCTCGGCAAGACCTTCAGCGATCCCAAGCTGCGCGAGGAGATCGGTGGCGCCTTCGGCACCGCCTGGGATGACATCAACCACATGCTCACGGATGAGCAGCTCAAAAAGAGCTTCAACGATCTCAAAGCTCAGCTCAGTGACAAGGAAGCACTCGGCACCGCCAGCGAAACCATCAAGGAGAAGACCAAGGCGTTGAAGGACCGCTTGAGCGACCCAGAGCTGCCGGCCAACCTCCGGGACCGGGCCGGCGCCACCGTGGCGGAGCTGGACGCCAGGCTCAAGGATCCGGAGCTCTTCAACAACGTCAGCGACTCGGTGCGCGAAACCCTGGCGAGCGTCAGCGATACGCTCAAGGGACTCGTCGACCGCGAGAAGGCCGGACGCAGCGACACCGAGGATCGGCGCACCAACAAAAAGATGTAGATGTCGAATCCCGGCGACCACGGGGGCTGGGTCAACCTGGTCGTGGCCATGCCCTCGGAGGCGCGGCCCCTCATCGATCACCACCGGCTCACGACCGTGCGTGACGCGGAGCCCTTCCGTTGTTTTGTGGGCGACGGCCTGCGCCTGGTGATCTCCGGCATCGGCCGGGAGGCGGCGGCGGCGGCGGCGGGTTTCCTGTTCCAGCTCAGCGGGGCCGAGCGGGATCAGGGCTGGCTCAACCTCGGGGTTGGTGGCCACGGGCGCCTGCCCCTCGGCTCGATCCGCCTCGGTCACAAGATCCTGGACGCGGCCAGCGGCCGGGCCTGGTACCCGCCCCGGGTCCACGAGGTTCCTTGTCCGCCCGCGGAAATCCGCAGCGTGGTCGAGGTGGAACGTCGCTACGAGACGGCGGCGATCTACGAGATGGAGGCCTCCGGCTTCCTCGCCACCTGCACGCGCTTCACCATCGCCGAGCAGGTGCAGGTGGTCAAAATCATCTCCGACAACCGGAGCTCCCCGCCGGAGCGGGTCACCCGCGAACAGATTGAGCAATGGATCGTCGCCCAGCTCGCGGTGATCGACACGGTGATCGGCTCCCTGCGCGCGGTCGCTACGGATCTCGCCCAGCGCCGGGCTGCGCCGCCGGATCTAGAATATTGCCGCGAGCGCTGGCACTTCACGGTCACCCAGACCCACGAGCTGCGGGATCTGCTTCGCCGCTGGCAGCTACTCCTGCCGCAGGAACAGGTGGGGACGTGTCTGGCGAGCCAGAACGGCGCCACCGGAGTGCTCGCCGAGTTGCGCCAAACCCTAACGGCCACCCCCCCGCGGCTGGAGTTGCCGTAGTGATCTACACCCTCTACGTGGAGGAGGCGGTCGCAAACCACCCGCGCGTCGAGGAGATCCGCGACCGGCTGCCCCAGGCCGGGGAGATCCGTTGCCAGCGCTACGGCGAGATCTTCAACCCCCGGGCCCAGAGTTTTCGACTCCAAAAAAACAGACCCGCACTCATCCTCGCCGAGAAACGGGACAACTTGGTACGCCAGGCACCCGCCGACTATGGCATCGGCGGCGATCACAACTACGTCTTCTCCCCCCTGCTCAACTGCCTCTACGACTGCCGGTACTGCTTCCTGCGCGGCCAGCACGCCTCGGCCCACTACCTGTTGTTCGTCAACTACGAGGACTACGCCGACGCCGTGGCCGACCAGGCCGCCGCGCACCCCGGCGAATCAGTCACCTTCTTCAGCGGCTTCGACAGCGACTCCCTAGCGCTCGAAGCGATCACCGGCTCCTGTGACTTTTTTCTGCCGGCGCTCGCTGGGATGGAGAACGCCTGGCTGGAGCTGCGCAGCAAGAGCCACCGGGTCGAGACACTCCTGGCACGCGAGCCGCAGCCCCGGGTCGTGGTCGCCTTCACCTTCACCCCCGACCCGGTGGCCGAGGCACTCGAGCGCCGAGCGCCGAGCAACGCGCAACGCCGGCGCGCCTTACGGGATGTCGCTGCCCAGGGTTGGACGGTCGGGCTGCGCTTCGACCCGTTGATCTACTTCGCGGACTTCGAGGCGGGCTATGCTGCGTTGTTCGCGGAGATTTTCGAGCCCCTCGACCCGGCGCGGCTCCACTCAGTCACCCTCGGGCCGCTGCGCTTTCCCAAGGCGGTCTTCGCGCGCGCCGCCAAGCTCTATCCTGACGACCCGTTTCTCGCCGGACCCTTGGTGAGGCAAGGCGATGTCGTCTCCTACCCCGTCGATGTCGCTGAGCGCTTGCTCGACCATTGTCAGGCGGCGCTGGAGCGCTGGGTGCCGGCGGAGAAGGTTTTTCGCTGCGGTCCGAGCTGAGCGTCCCTGATCACCCGCCTCGAGGGTGGTTCACGAGATGACCCATCCCCATGTTCTCGAGGATCGCTATCTTGTAGGGTGACCAATCGTGACGCCCACCGTCGCAGCATACGTCTACCCCGGCTGGCACTCTTGCCCTGAGCGAGACCGACACTTCCCGGCGGGTTGGAGCGAGTGGGACTTGGTTTATGACGCTGGACCACGCTTCCCCGACCACCGGCAGCCGAACCTACCGCTGCTCGGCCGCTACGATGATTCCGATCCAACCGTGGCCGCGCGGCAGATAGACTTGGCCCGGCGCTATGGCGTCGATCTGTTCGTCTATGGTTTCTTCTGGTCACGGGGCAAACGGGTCTTCGAGGGCGCCCTGGACCGGGGTTTCCTCGCCGCCGACGCGGGCCGGAGCTTTCCCTTCGCCCTGATGTGGGCCAACCGGATGCCGCGACGGATCCTGCCGGTCAAGACGCCCCGCTCGCCACTGATCGATCCGACCCGGTTGGTGCACACCGACCCGGATGACTTCCTCGCCTTCATTCGCTTCGTGGCCGAAGTCTATTTTTCCCAGCCCAACTACTTTCGCGTGCGGGGCGAGCCGTACCTGTCGATCTTTGACACCAATTTTTTCCTGCGCCAGCTCGGCGCCTCCCTCGCCCGCGACGCGATCGCCGCAGCCCGCGCCTGGTCGCACGACCACGGCTACGGCGGCCTGCACCTCGCGGCCATCGATCCGGTCGAGGAGCTACGCCCGCAGCTCGAGGGGATCGGCTTCTCCTCCGTGACCCATTACGTGCTGTTGCCGGAGTGGAAGGGAGCAGCCCAACAGGAGTTCGCGACCTGCGCGGCGCTTCGCCAGCGAGACTGGCCGCGCTTTCGTGCCCAGTGCGCCCTCCCCTACCACCCGTCCGTGTCTCCGGGCTGGGACGCCACCCCGCGGGCCGCCGACTACGGCAAGCCCAAACCGGCGCGCTATCCCTGGTCTCCCGTGGTCATCGGCAACACCCCGGCGGCCTTCGAGTCCCTGGTGCGCGCCGCCGGGGAGGAGGTCGTCGCCCACGAGCCTGACCCCCTGCTGTTCATCGCCTCCTGGAACGAATGGAGCGAAGGGCACTACCTCGAGCCGGACGAGCGCTTCGGTTACGGCTGGCTCGAAGCGGTGAGGGACGGGGTCGGGCGGTGAGCGATCGGCCAGCGGTGCTCGCCAAGCCGGTCCCTGACCGGCGCGACTGGGGCCTCTACACCCTGGACCTAGAGCTGACCAACCGCTGCGCCGAGGCCTGCGCCTTCTGCCCCCGGCATGCCATGACGCGGCCGCGGGGCGTGATGCAGATCGCAACGGCCGAGGCCATCGCCCGTGTGGTTAGGGACGTCACCCAACAGGTGACCTTCTCCGGCATGGGCGACCCGGC
>JAUUZB010000645.1 GCA_030590185.1 Deltaproteobacteria bacterium | reverse complement strand
GACAATCTCGTGACCATCCCCTCCAACAAGTTCCTCACCGAGCCGGTGGCCAGCGCCAATGCCGGCGCCCTCGACTGCATGGTGGTGATCCCGTTCTTCCTGCGCTCCGACGCCAACCACGAGCGCGCCCGGCAGGTCGTGCAGGACGCGGTGCTCGCCTCCAAGTACCTCTACCTGGGCAAGCCCTACACCGTGCTGGTCTCCACCGAGCTCAAGGATGATGGGGTGATGGTGATCCAGCTCACCGCCAAGGCCTACGTCTACGACACCCGGCACGAGAAGGCTTTTGCCAGTGATGTCACCGATCGGGTGCTGCGGAGCTTGCGCAGCGAGGGGATCCCGTTCCCCGGTCCGAGCCACGCTGGTGCGGTTGAGGTCTAGCGGGTCTTTTTGGGGTTTGGGGTGGTGCCTCTTGGTTGGTTCCTGGGCTTGATGGGTTTTTTTATGGGGCCTGCGGAGCCCCAAAGAGCAACGCCCGAGCCCCTTGAATGATCCACGGGAACGGATAGTCTCACCATCGACGACCACGCGGAGACCACGCCATGACGCTCAAGACCCTCTCAAACCTCGTTCCCCTCGCCATCGCCATCAGCCTACCGATCGTCTTCGGCTGCCCGGGTGCCTTGCGCTCGGCCGGCCGCACCGCCTCCTCGACGGTCAGCGGCGCGGGCAGTACCGCACGCACCGCGGCCAACACGGGCATCGGCGCGGTCCACACCGCGATCGCCATCCCCGCCGGGTGGACCGAAATCCAGTGGAAAGAGGAGCGCGCCGTCGCCAAGGAGGAGAGCAAGAGCCTCGAGAAGTGGGACGGGCAGCGCGCCCAGATCAAGACCAAGGGCACCGGCCTCGCGGCCATGCCGATGAAGGCCTCCGCCGTGGAACCCCGGGTGGCCTTTATCCTCGACGACCTCCTGCTCACCGAGTTCTACAACGCCGGTTTTCACGCCATCGGTCCAGACGACATCAACGACATGATCGGCTTCGAGGCGATGAAGGAGGAGCTCGGCAGCGAGGAGACCACCAACCTCTCGGAGTTCGGCAACGCGCTCGGCGTGGCCTACTTGAGCTCCGGCAGCATCGCGAACCTGGAGGGCTCCACGGTCATCACCCTCAAGATCATCAACGTGGAGGAGAAGATCGTGATCGCCCGGGTGAGCGCCATGGGCGAGGGCGAGATCCGGCAGCTGCCGAGATTGATCGCCGAGGCGGTGACCGATCTGGTCAACCGCTCCAGCCTATGAGGCGACTCTAGACTCGCCTAACCGAGGATCGGCCAGCCGCGCTCGCGAGCCCGCCGGTCCATCATCTCCTGCAGGCACGTCTCGACGCGGACCGCGAGGTCCGTGACCTTATCCTCGTCGAACTCAGCCTCAGGCGGGTAGTCGTCGATCGGGATCGGGTCGCCGACCTCGATCAGCATCTTGGCAGGCAGCGGCAGGTGGAAGATGGGCCCGATGCCGATCCCCCAGGGCAGGCCGAGGAAGATCGGGAAGGACTCGCTGCGCAGATACTTCTTCACCCCAAAGAGCTCGGCGATCTTCTCGCCGCGGTGGAGCACGAAGAAGGTCTCGTGTCCGCCGATGGAGAGCACCGGCACGACGGGCACCTGATTGCGGATGGCGAGCTTGGCAAAGCCGGTCTTGCCGCCGAAGTCGATGCGGTGACGAGCGCTGTATTTGCGGAACGCCTCGAAGTTGCCACCCGGGAAGACCACCACCTTGCGGCCCTCGGCCAGGGCTCGATCGGCGCAGGAATGGCTGGCGCGCACGGCGCCGAGGCTCATTAGGGCGTTGCCCACCGCCGGCAAGGCCACCATGGCGTCGTGGGCCAGGTAGTAAAGCAGCTCGCCGGTGCGGCTGTACCACTCCTCCCCGAGGATGAACGGCTCGAGGAAGGTGATGCCGCCGTTGTGGTTGCCGACCACGAGCGCCGTGCCGCTCGGCATGCGCTCGAGCCCGATCACCTCGGCCCGGAAATACTTGCGCAGGGCGCCGATGAGCGGCTTGGCCACCTTGAGCAGGGCTAGATCCGGATCCCTTGCTTCATCCGGATCGAGGCGCGGGCCGAATAGGCCGGCGACGGAGCGAACCACGTCCAACACTACTTACTCCTGAGTCATTTATGGGTGTTTGATCGGGGCCGCTTCGGGCAACGCTTCGATGATGCGCCGCGCGGTCTTGTCGACCTGGTCGTCGGTCCCGACGTAGAAATCCATGTGCTGGTAGCCGGCCAACATCACCGTGTCGGCCCGGGGGGGCATCTGGCTGGGCTGCGGCACCAGTGAATCGAACCCGGAGACCAGGGCGAAGCGAATGTCGCCCGCCGCCGGCTGCAGGCCCTCGAGAAAGTCGGAGCCGGGGGCGAGATCCCGACAGGCGGGGATGAACATCTTGAGCAGCCGCGCGATGGGCGTGCCATGGAAGGGCGTGGCCATCAGCACAACCCCGTGGATGTCCGGGAGGGTCCGCCGGACCCCATTCTTGCCGCGCTTGGCATAGCGTTCCTTGGCCTTGGCAAAAGCCCACAGGGCAACGACCCCGCCGAGGCTGTGCCCAACCATGGTGACGCGGTCGACGCCGTGCACCAGGTACAGGCGCTCGAGGTCCTCGAGCAGGCGGTCCACGGTCTCGTGGAGCCGGCCGGTGTTGGCCAGGATGCCGTGGTAGTAGGGCGCCGGACGCGGCAGGTGAACGTCCGCGCCGAGGCGATCGAGGACCCGGCCGAGCCGGTTGAAGACGCTCGGGGTGCAGAACAGTCCGGGCACCAGCATCACCGCGGGACGGCCGGTGTGGGCGTAGTCGGCCGGCTTCTGGTAGGAGGCCACGGATTGGGCCACGCTGCCCCGCAGGAAGGTCGGCAACCGCTCGACGAAATCGGAGAAGGGGATCCCGAGCAGGTCCGCGGAGCGGGCGTCAACGTCGGACAAACGCGCCCGTAGGCGTTGCCAGGCCTGGCTCGAGTCTCGCTCCAGGCCCCCTAATGTTGCGGTCTGCGCCTCTGCGACCATGCTTCAGCTCCCAGTTCCCCCCTGGGTTCGGGTCTTTCGCATCTCTGAACGGTAACAAACCCGAAAAAATCCACTTGGCAGCTCTAAATAGGCGGGTTTGACGCGGTTCGTCAAGAAGGATTGGGCAAGAGATGTTCGGGCGCCAACCTCCAAGCGGGGACATCATGCGCCTTGACGAACGCCACCCAGTGGTGTGACGGTGCGGCTGCACGGGGGGAAGAGGCGAGGAGCCCGATGGGTCGAGCGAACAGCGGATGCTTAGGGCTGGCGTGCGTCGGTCTCGCGGTCTGGGCCGCCGGTTGCTCCGCGCAGCCGCTGCTCTTGCACGTCAACCGGGACGCGGGTTTCCTGGCGATGGCGCGGCACGTCAGCCTGCAGAGCATCGGCACCGAGCAGCTCCAGGAGACCCTCGGCTACGAGGTCGTGACCAGCGGCGCCGACGGCGCGCTCAGCCTGCGGCCACCGAAAACCCTGGTGGGTGAGCCGGCTACCTTAATAGTGCTCTCCAAGCCGGGCTTCCGGGTCTTCTCCGGCCGGGCGGACGGCCACAACATGGCGGGGCCGACCGAGCGCGAGGGGGACCGGATCCTGCTGCGCGCAACCACGAATTACCGCGAGGAGCGCCTCGCCCTGCGGGATTTCGAGCTCGGGGTGGCTGGCCTGCGCAGCGCCTGCGAGACCGATCTCGCCCCGGCGGAGATCTGCCGCACCCTGTGGAACCACCTGGACGCCCGCCTGGCCTATCTGCGCGTCACCTACGCCTTTGCCCACGACCCGCGGCTCGCCACCCAGCCGCGCCCCCTCGCCCACGGGCAGGTGGCGATCAGCTCGTGGCGCACCATGCGACAGAATGAGGAGGCCGAGGTGAGCGCCGTGCTGGGGCTAGCGGACGGGGGCCTGGCGGTGCTGGAGACCATGCCTGACAGCGCCGCGTTGGTGATCCTCAACCGTGACCATGCCGTCACCGCCGAGCACGCGCTGGCGGCAGGACGCGGCGCGGTGACCATGAGCCGCGCCCCGGACGGTCGAATCACGCTCCTTGCCGGCGGGACCCTCG
>JAUUZB010000052.1 GCA_030590185.1 Deltaproteobacteria bacterium | reverse complement strand
GTCATCGAGCGCCGCTGCGAGATCCCCCGCGCGCATCCATGCGGAGCCCCGTTCGTACCAGCATTCGGCGCAGGTGGGCTGGGTCGCGACGACCTGGTTGAAGTCATCGAGTGCCGCGGAGATATGGCCAGAGATCAAACGGAGGTTGCCACGCAGGCGCAACAGTGGAGTGGCCCCCGGGCAGCGGTGAAGAGCCTGGTTGCATCTATCGAGGGCTGCCTCGAACGCCCCTCCTCGAGCCAGCCGATTAGCGGCACGCTCTAGCCGGGCACACTCGTCGTCGGCGGAAGCTCTGCTCGCGGCGGGGTTCATCGTCGGTTCTCCTCTTAGCCGCCGGGGGTCCGTTCGGCATGGGTACGAGTGCGTCTCACTACCGTTCGCCCTGAGCCGCGGTCGGCGGTAGCCGGCCGCGTGTCGAAGGGCCCTTCGACTCGCTTCCTTCGACTCGCTTCCTTTGACTCGCTTCCTTTGACTCGCTTCGCTCGCTCAGGACGAACGGATACGGCGGCACTAGTGCCCCATGGGAAACGCCATGTCCTCACAGCGCCAGCACCCCTGGGCCTCGAGGTCGCCAGCGAAATCGATATCCTTGTCGCAGAGCCAGCCGTTGCCGTCGGCGTCCTTGAAGAACTTCATCGGCCGGGCCGGCTTGTGGGTGTCGGTGCTCGCCTTGGTCTTTTTAGTGTCACTCATCGTAATCTCCTCAGTGTAATGTAAAAAAGGTTCTCTGTGTTTCTCGAGTCGAGCTCAGTCCACGCGCCTGCCCGCCGCCGGGGGCCCGAATAGGTCCGTCATCAGTTGGTTGAAATCTGCCCGGGTAGCCTCCACGAACACGCCGGTGTTGCCCGACACGCACAGGGCGTAGTCGCCTCCCCACAACACCCAGCCGTTGAGTCCGCTCCAAGCAAGAGGAGTGCCCTGGTCCAGCTGCTCGGTGGCTTCCTTGGCGCCCTGGTGGTGCGTGGCGCAGATTCGCGCCACCCGCTCCATGGCGTCGGCATCGAGCTCGCCCACGCACCTCACCACCGAACCGTCCTCAGCGAATTGGCCCGCCGCGACTACCCCATCTCGTTCCAGCAATCGATCGAGTCCAATCATCGTTCCGCTCCTTGGTTGCCGTCTGCAACGAGGAGATGCATCGCTCGTGCCAGGTGCCCGGGGCGAAGAAACCCCTATGATTCTCCGTAGGCGCGTCCCGCTAACAACCGCGCGCATCGGGCGTGCCCGTGCCGGGGTTGCGATTTGCTACCCTGTCAGCCTCTAGGGTTGCGGGATTGCCACTGTGGGAGTTGCGTCGACCGGGAAACCGGCCGGCGAGGCAGCCCTACTCCGAAGACCCGCGCCCAGGCGCTGACCGACCATCCCGTTGTGGCAACTGGATACCCAGCTTGCGGATTTTGCGGAACAAGGTGGTCTTGTGAATGCCGAGCTGACGGGCGGTGGCCAGGCGGTTGAAGTCGTTTTTCTCCAGAGCCGCCGCGATGAACTGCCGCTCCATGTCCTCGAGGGTCACGACCTCTGGCCCGAGGGGCGCCACCGGCCGGAGCCACTCCGGGAGATGCTCGACCCGGATGAGACTGCCGGGGGAGAGCACGAAGGCGTGCTCCACCGCGTTCTCGAGCTCGCGGACGTTGCCGGGGTAGTTGTGGTTCATCAGGAGCCTGAGCGCCTCGGGGCTAACGTCGGTGATCTGCTTGCCGCGCAGGCTCGAGAAACGACGGATGAAGTGCTCGATGAGCAGCGGTACGTCCTCGGGGCGCTCGCGCAGGGGAGGGAGCGCAATCTCGAAGACCTTGAGGCGATAGTAGAGGTCGCGGCGAAACCGACCGGCCTCGACCATGGCCTCGAGATCCTGGTTGGTGGCGGCCACGATGCGGACGTCGGCCTTTACCGGGCTCACCCCGCCCAAGGGCTCGTAGGTGTGCTCCTGGAGCACGCGCAGGAGCTTGGCCTGGAGCTGCATCGGCAGGTCGCCGATCTCGTCGAGAAAGAGCGTGCCGCCCTCGGCTCTGGCAAAGCGGCCGGGCTTGGCCTTGGTCGCGCCGGTGAAGGCGCCGGCTTCGTAGCCAAAGAGCTCAGCCTCCATCAGGGTGTCCGGGATCCCGGCGCTGTTGACCGCCACGAGCTGGCCTGCGGCGCGCTCACTAAAGGTGTGGATCGCCCGGGCCACCAGCTCCTTGCCGGTGCCGCTCTCTCCGGTGACCAATACGGTGCTGTCGCTGCCGGCGATGGTGGGCAGGGTGCTGAGCACCCGGCGCATGCGCTCGCTCTTGCTGATGATGTCACCGACGGTGTAGCTGCCCTCGGCGTGCTTGCGCAGCGCCTCCACCTGCCGGAGGTCACGGAAGGTCTCCACCCCGCCGACGATCTTCCCGGAGGAGTCACGGAACAAGCCGGTGGCGATGCTCACCGGGATCTTCTCACCGCTGGCGCTGGTGATCTCGACCATCAGATCGACCACCGGGTTCTCGGTGTCGATGGTGTAGCGCAGGACGCAGGCCTCCTCGCAGACGTCGGAGCAGAAGATCTGCTTGCAGGGTTGGCCGATGGCCTCCTCGCGCGAATAGCCGGTGATCTCCTCGGCGGCGCGATTGAAGCAGGTGATCCGGCCATCGAGATCGATGGTGAAGACCCCGTCGGAGATGCTGCGCAGCACCGCCTCGAAACGCGCCGGCGGTAGGTCTGCGCCGCGTTCTTGGTCGCTGGTGCTGTCGGGGATGCAGGGGCGATTGCTCATGTCACCCTCATCAGCCCTACAGTATCCGGCGCACCGCCACCGGCCGATCACCGTCGAGTTGAGCGTCCGTCAACAGCGCCGCTGGTACCCCCAGCGTTTCCCCGATCTCCATCTCCCCTGGCGCCTCCTGCACGATCCCGTGGGTGCCGCGCAGATCGCCCATGAAGAAGCGCGCGTCCTTGATGGTCAGGAGGTCCCCGGGCTCGGCCTCGAGTCGCTTTAATAGATCGGCCGTGGCAAAGACGTGGAAGCGCTGCAACGGATTGTCCGAATCCGGCTCGATTGTTTGAATCTCCTCCCGCTCCACGACGGTCACGGTCAGCTTGACGGCGGGGGAGGCCTCCTCGTTGACCGTGTCCTTACCCTTGAAGGTCCGGCGTGCCGCGTCCAGGGTGCCGACCACCAGACCGATCAGGTCCTCGGACCGGCGGGCCTTGGTGAAGAAGGTGAGGGGGACGCCGATGGCCAGGCTGACCACCAGGCCAAACAGGGCGCGTTGGAAGGTGTAGGCCTTCCACGGGTTCGGGTCCATCTCGACGCCCATGGCGAGGGGGGAGATGAGCTCCGGAACCACGAAGGTGATCGAGATGGCGATGATCCCGCCGAGCATGGTCCAGAAGGCGGCCGTGGCCGTGTACCGTTTCCACACCAACCCGAGCACCAGCGCCACCGCCAGCGGCGGGCCGATGGCCGCGGTGAAGGCGCCGTGGGCCTGATAGATCGTTCCAACCTGCAAATAGATAGGCACCAACACCAAGCCCACCCCGGCCGCGGCGACCGAGGCGATGCGCGCCACCTTCAGGTGGTAGGTGTCGGGGGCATCCGGCTTGACGTAGAGGCGCCAGACATCGTTGACCCACACCGAGGCGGTGGCGTTGATCAGCGTGTCGGCGGTGGACATGAGAGCCGCGGTGAGCGCCGCGAGCACGAAGCCGAACACGCCGGGGGAGGCGAGGATGTTCGCCACCACCATGAAAATCTCATCCGGGGGTGTGCCGTCCGGCAGCAGCCCCAGGTTGACCATGGCCCGACCGATCCAGCCGGCGCCGGCCACCGCTAGGACCGCCAGGACCTGCAGGAGCATGAGCACCGCGATGGCCGCCTTGCGTCCGGTGTCGGCGCTGCGCCCGGACATGAAGCGCAGCATGATCCCTTGATTCAAGAAGTAGACCCAGACGCCGTTGGTGACCGCGTCCTGCCAGAAGACGCCGATGAAGTTGAAGCCGGGTGGCTCGTTCAAGGGTGCCAAGGGTAGGCGTTGCGCCGGTGTCAAGCCGGCCCAGAACTGGTCGAAGCCGCCGAGATAATAGATACCCGCGGCGCAGAGCCCGAGGCCCGCGAACAGCAACAGGGCGCCCTGGAGCACGTCGGAGAGGATGACCGCGGCCTGACCGCCGCTGGCCACGTAGGCGGCGCAGAAGATGGCGATGATCAGGGCGGCGAGGAAGACCGGACCGAGGGTTTGGGTGTAGCCCAAGAGCTGCGCCGCCACCTTGCCCATGGTGTAGAGATTGATGCCGATGGCGCCGAGCATGTAGAGAAGCAGCAAGATGGTGGACATCAGTCGGGCCGAACGGCCGAAGCGACGCTCGAAATATTCCGGCACGCTGCGGATGCGGCCGAAGTAGATGATCGGCAACCAGACGAACATGAACAACGGCATCCAAAACCAGTCGTTCAGGTAGGACATGGAGGCGCCGAGGCCATGCGAGTAGGCGGCGGCGGAGTACTTCACAAAGGAGTACGACCCGACCGTGGTGGCGACCAACGACATGGCAATGACCCACCAGCCGAAGCGCTGGCCGCCCATGAAGAAATCTTTGGTTGAGCGGTTGAAGCGCGCCAGGTACGCCCCGATCCCAAAGATGAAAATCATGTAGACGACGATGACGACGTAGTCCGCCGGGGTGCCGTAGGCTTGAGGCTCCATCAGATCTGCACCAACACGAATTGGAAGAGGCCGTGGACCACGGCGTAGACGACGTAGCCACCGAGCAGGATGGTGAGCCACTTGCGCTGGCGCTTGGTCTTGGTGCCCACATCCCCCTGGCGGTAGGCGAGCCACAGGCCATAGAAGAACATCAGGCCGAGGCCGCCGTACTGAACGAGGTAGGCGATCAGGGCGTCTTGAAACAGCTCAGGGGTCACGGCGGGGGTTATGGTACAGGTCGATAGGACGGTCAAATGGGCCGGCGCTACTGATACTCGATATCCCCAAGCAAAATGCTCAACATCGCAGGCACGGCACCGGCGGTATCGAGGTTGTCCTGCAACGCTTCGGCGCGTTTTTGGGTGAGCAGCTCGTCGAGGGGCTTGCCGTACTTGCGCAGCGCCGCCGCCAGCATCTTGCACTGGGTCGGCGACCAGGAAGCATCGGCATTCTCGAGCAGACCGGCGAAGATCGACAGGGCGGGGTGCTCAACCGCCAGCTCGCCGGCCATGGTGTGCAAGCGGTCCAAGATCCCACGCACGGTCTCGTCCGGCTCCCCCGCGTCTAGCTGCACCGCGAAGTGCTCCGCGAGGTGCTCAAAGGACAGGAAGGCCATGTGGTCGCGGCCGTTCGGCAGATAGACCACCGCGGCGCCGTTCACCGCCCACTGATCGACGGCCGGCACGGCGCCGTCCGAGGGCGTGCCCAACAGCTTGCGGTAGTAGTGCTCCGTCGAGGGCATCAGCGAGAGCTCGCCGTCGGAGTCGGTGGCCAGGACCACCGTTGGGTAGCGCTCGCCGGGGAAGCGAGCCTCGACCTCCCGTGCGGCCATCGACTCGAAGGCCTGCCGGTTGCCGCCAGCGAGCCGGAGCGTGGCGGCGAGGATCGAGTCCAGCTCGTGGCAGTCGACGATGTCCTTGGCGATCTGCGCTTGCATCGCCGGCTGGGCGAGGAAGTTGCCCGCCACGCGCTCCCGGGCGGCGAGCACGGCGGTCCAGTTCTCGTTTGCCTGGCTCGTGCCGATCGTCTCTTCGCTGGTCCTGCCCGGGGTGACGTTCCACTTTTGGACCGCGGCCAGGTACTCCTCGCGGGTGCCGGCGAGCAGGCTCTTGGCGTGCGGGCCTCCCATGCTGTGACCCACGAGGATGACCTGATCCCCGGTCTCGGCGTGCTTGGCGTTGATCTGCTGGGCTATCTCGGCGGCGACCAACAGGCTGCTGATGGCGGTGTTGTATTTTGCGAAGCTGATGCGGCTGGGCTCGATGCCCCAGTCGGTCATCGCCCCCTCGACGTTCTCCATGTAGCCACCGAGGTCGTCGCCGAGGAACCCCTTGAGGAATAGGTACTGGTGGCGGTTCGCTCCGGCCGGTAGCGGAAGCTCATCGAGGCCGGCGAGCTCCTTGAACTGGCCGGTGGCGTTGCGCGCTGGCAGCTCGCCCTCGAGCAAGGCGCGGCCGGTGATCGAATCCGCCTTGGTGCCGGACACCAGGCGCCGGAATACCTCGTCACCCACCGCGGCCCGGAAACCCTTCACCAGCGCGGGATCCTCCATGGCCAGGACGGCCCGGACGAGCTGGTAGTTGCTGTCGATGCTGAGGCCTGTCAGCGCCGTGGCAAAGCTGACCTTCGTGCCGGCGTCGCCTCGGCCCTGTCCGGCCTCTGCGATCTTGGTGGCAAACTCCACCAGTTTGTAGGAGTCGGTGCTCTCGACGTTCCACGGATCACGACGCATCAGGGTCGCGATGTGGCGGTCGACGCCGTCGGCGCCGAGGCGCTCCAACTTGGCCGCGAGCTGACTCGGCTCCAACGCCATCATGGCGCTGTGGGTGGCCTTGGTCGATCCGAACACCGGCTCGGCGGATTCGTAGTCGCTCAACACCATGTGGAAGGGCAGCACGTTCCACATGGCGATTTCGCCGTCGCGGTACTCGCCAAAGCCGCCGGTGGCGAGGATGATCAACGGCTTGCCGTTGGCGTCGCGCACCAGGCACTTGAAATTATCGGCGTTGCCGAAGCCGCGCATCTCCTCTTTGTTGTCGGTGGCCGCCTGGGGCTCGTTGGCCCCGTGGAACCAGCGGTACCAGAAGGGCGGCGACTTCGCCTCGAAGTGCGGCGCCTTGCGGTAGGTCATGGTCGAGAGCTTCTCGCCGCGGAAGACCGCCGACTCGATGTCGTTGGCGGTGAACGTGCCGAGGCGCGATGGGTGATCGGCGCTCCACTGCCCCGGTAGGATGCCGTAGGTCGACCCGCCCTCCAGGTGGCCATCGCCGCCGACCCAGAATTCCTTGCGGAAGAAGAGGGTGTCGGAGAGGGTTTGCATCAAGCCGTCGGTGAGGTTGAGCTTGCCGGCGAGACGGATCACCTGCTGGATCATTCGGTCGTCGTCGCCCTTGGTGAGGTTCCAGTTGACCTTCCAAGCCTCCTTGCCTTGCTCGGTGCGAAGCTCGCCCGGCTCGAGCTCGGGGAGATTCATCTCGCGGCTCGCGTCCCACAGCGCCCAGTAGCGCTTGGGTCCCGCGGTTTCGAGTAGATCCGCCACCGCGTGGGCGTCCTGGCGGGTGATCGCGTCTTCCATTCCCGCGAGCCACGCCCGGTCGGCCGCCGACATTTTCGCGGTGCCCTGTTGGACTTCGTAGGTCTCGGTTGCCGCTTCGCGCAGCATGCCCATCACCCCGAGGAGGCTGGGCTTTGCTTCGAGTTGCTCGGCCACGAGATCCTCGCCACCGAGCCCCGTGATGAGCGCTGCCTTGACGCCGCTCCCCTCGGCCGCCGCGAGGAGGCGCTCGAGGTTCTCGGGCGCCAGGTTCAACAGGATCTCCGAGCGGGCCGGCGTGCCGAGCTGCGTCGCCATCTGACTGACCAGCGCCCGGAGCTCCGTGTCGGGGAGGTTGTCCACCAAACGGTTCCACAGACGCCCCGTCTCGGCGCCTGCCACCCGCGCCAGGAGATTTTCGAACAGGGCGGGGTCTGCGACCAACACGCCGTGGGCCCCGACGGCCTCCCCGTCGGTCACCACCGCCGCATCGGCCCCCTCGAGCCAGGAATGGGTGGTGTTGGAGATCAAGAATCCCTCGATCTCCGCGAAGCGCTCCCGCTCGGCCAGGGTCGCCTTGATCCGGTCGGCGCCGCCGAAGCTGGTGGAGAAGCTCTGGCCCGTTCGCAGCAGGGCGCCCCACACCTTGGGGTCGAGGTACTCGGCGAGGGCGTCGGCGACGAAGGGGTCGCGCAGATCCTCGTCGAGCCGCTTGGCAAAGCTCCGCGCTGCCTGGGGCTTGTTGAGGAAACCGTTCACATACCGGCTCAGGGTCTTGCCCCGGTCGACGTACACGAGCTCGCGCAGCGCCAGGCTGAGCTCTTCGCTCGGCAGCGCCATCAGCTTGGCGTAGGCATCGCGGGAGCTGAGGTCCCGGACTAGCTTGTCGACTGTGGTGAGGGTAACCGGCCTCTCGAGCGCGATGGCGCTGCTGGGGGGCGGGGACTCTGTCTGCGTGTCGCGTCTGGCAACGAAGGAGTCGGGATCCGGTTGGTTGATCTCGTCGCCCCTGGCGACCGTGGACTCGCTCCGGGCCTCAGACGCGGGGATGGGCTGTGAGGGCAAGCGCACGGCGGGCGCGTCGACTTTCGACATGATCTGTGATCCCCTCCTACGGAGCCGAGGTCGGCACCGGACTCAGTCTATCGGCAGCGAGAAGGTAGCAGCCCTGACGAGGTTCGACAACACGCTGGAGTGATCACGCGTTGGAGTGACCGCCCTACGGTACGGAGTAGTCGTTGGCGCAATCTGTATGGGAACCTTGAACCCAACCGCTGGGCCGATCTGGATCGGAACTGGCAGCGTCCCACTTCGCTGCCTCGATGCAGATCGCCCCGCTGGTCGCTCCACTCAGATAATCGGCGTGGAACGTCGTGCCCGCGATGAAACGCGGGACGAAGCTCGGATTGTTGTCGAATGAGACGTACTGGAGGCCGACTTGAGCGCTGAGGTCCAAGAAGGGGGAGCTCCCATCGTAGGTGAGGTTGTTGTCGTCCAACTCGAGGTGCATGAGATCTGGCAAGCCGGTCAAATCGATGGCGGTGAGCTGGTTTTCCTCGAGGATGAGAACATCGACGCCGTTGGCGCCCGTGAGGGTGATGCTCGTCATCTGGTTTTGGCCGAGAAACACCCAATAGATGTCCGTGGGCGCTGTGACGTGGAGAGAGGTGAGGAGGTTATTCGTGAGGTCCAAGTCGATAGCACTATCCACGACGTCGAGGTCGAGATGGGTGAGCGCGTTCTGCGAGAGATCGAGCTGAACGATGGCTACCCCCGCGGGTAGGTTGACGTCGGTGAGGCCGTTGTTGCTGGCAAAGACGTCCATGAGAAACGGGTTGCGATGGAGGTCGAGGCTAGTGAGGCTATTGTTGTCAACGTCCAACAGATCGAGGTCCGAGATGCAACGGATTGTGCTGTACACCGCGACGAGATCGTCGTTTCTGTAGTCTAGCCAGATCTCTGACACGACATCGGAGATCAACGAGGAGTCGCCTCTCCCTGCCCAGATGACGTCGCCGTTCGGCGGGCAGTCCAGGGTCGGCGTCGCGTGGCAGGTGGGGGAGAGGTTCAGGAACTCTTCCTGGGACGTGGCGTTCACGTCGGCCACGTCGTACCAGAACTCCCCACCGTCGATGCAGGCCGCTCGGGCGCCGACCGCCACGCACGCCGCCGGACCGCTGTTGGTGTAGTCGGTGTCGCAGTCGCACTGGTCCGTGCCTTCGTTGCAGGTGCCGTGGCCGGTACAGGTAACCGTGGCTCCGGCCAGGCAGGTGCCCGTGGGAAGGTCGCAGGTCTCGGCGCCGTTGCAGAACACAGGGTCGGCACATTCTGGGTTACTGGCGCAATCGCTGACGCAATCCGCGCCGTCGCGGTAGTAACCCGTCAAGCAGCCGCAGACCCCGGTACCGCTCGAATCGTCACAGGTGGAGTTGGCGCCGCAGCTCATCGTCGCGCAGACGACCGCGTTGTCTCCGGCCGTGGCGTTGTCTCCGGCCGTGGCGTCGTCTCCGCCCGGTGCGTTGTCTCCGCCCGGTGCGTTGTCTCCGCCCGGTGCGTTGTCTCCGCCCGGTGCGTTGTCTCCGCCGGAAGCATCGCCGCCACCGGCATCTTCATCGCCGCTTGGGGCACTGTCGCCGGCCCCGAGATCCCCCGGCCCGCCGCCGGTCTGCGACGTGTCGCCCCCGGCTGAGGGCACGTCTGAATCAAAATCCGCGAACCCGGTGCGCGCACAGCCCGCCATGCAAAGCCACAGGCTAGCGATGACCCAACAACCCCAATGACATCCCATGTCTTGGCCGGCAGCCACTCCCTGCCCTGAAGTGTATCGTGCGCCGTGACACGCGACAAACGGAAACCCGACCCGCTCCGCTAGCCGCCCCGTTCCGACTCCCGAATCCCCGCCCGTAGAACCGCCCCCGGTGGCCGGCCGTTTTTTTTACAAACGACCCGGGTTGTGTGACGTTGAAGGTGGTTCGAATGCGCGTTCGGGCCGAGCAACAATCGGAGGATTATCCCATGGCGTCAGCCGCTCACCTCGACGACCGCTTGCAACCCCGCCTCAGCCGCATCCGCACCGGCCCTGTCCCCGTGCTCGGGCTCCCTAAAAAGGATCCGTTCCTGGGGCGCAACCGGCGTTTTTTGCCGCGGGTCTCCCGGCGCTTCGAGGTGATGTGCGACGACGTGGTCACCGAGGGGATCGATCTCTCCTTCCGCGGCATGATGTGTCGCGCCGAGGAGGTCGTCTGGCCCGGCAACGTTCTCG
>JAUUZB010001008.1 GCA_030590185.1 Deltaproteobacteria bacterium | reverse complement strand
TCGTTGGGCTCCACCTCTGGGGTCGCGGCGATCCGTTCCACCTCGAGGCGATAGGGCTCCGGTCGCGCGCTGGCGAGGTTGGTTACCGGCGTCACCCGGACATAGTAGGTGCCCCCCGTGGCGGTCGCGTTGCCGAGCACGATCTCACCGCGGCGGCCGCTATTCTTGGTCACGTCATCGCCGTTGGCCTGGAGGATGGCGACGTTCAGATCGACGCCCCCGAGCACGCCGTACCAGCGGATCGACACCGCCTCGCCCGTGGCGAGGGCCCCCGGCAGCGCGACCCGGTAGTAATCGGCGCCGAGGTAGACGTCGGAGCCCCAGAGGATCTGTGGCGGGCCCGGCTGGAGGTCTTCGAGCAGGGTCGCGATGAAGACCGTGTCGTTCGGCTCCTGTTCGACGTTGGTGAGCAGGTCGAAGACCAGCCGGTACTGGTCCTCCCGCGGGGCACCCTCGCCCTCGACGCGTAGGGTGTAGGGCCCCGGCAACTCCAGGGTTTCGATCAGAACGACCTGCGCGCCCTCGGCCACGGAGATCGGCGGCTCGGTGGGATCGATGGGATCGAGCAGCGCCAGATGCAGGTCGTCCTGGGTCGGCGACGGTGTACTGGTGGCGAGCACCGAGGCGCGGATCATCAAGGCGCCGCCGGCGGGAACCCCGTCCGGCAGGTCGAAGCGGAAGTAGTCCTGGTTGTGGTCACCGGCGCGCGTAGTGCCGTGCAGGACGATGGGGAAATCGGTCAGATCACCGAGGTCCATCGCCTGGGCCGCCGGCTGGTTGGCCTCCAGCTCGCTCGGCAGGTTGATGCGCTCGATAGTCAACAGATACTCGATCTCCTCTGCCCCGCTGAACAGCTCGACGAAGAATGGGCCGGTGGTCAGGGAGCCTTCGTTGGGGAAGAGGATCCAGGAGCTGGCGTAGCGGTTCGTGGCCTCCTCCACCCGATGGATCGGATCGAGCACCGCGTCGTAGAGGATCATCCCCGGGGCCCTGGCGGCGTGACGATTCTCCACCACGATGCGTAACGCCTCACCGCTGGCGAGCGGCGTCGCAAGCTCGAAGATGAAGGCATCGGTCTCGGTGGCGGCGATTGCACCGAAGAGGCTCACCGGCAACGGACCGGTGTCATGGACCTCGTAGGGGATGGAATCATTCGGCTCGATCTCGGAGTCGACCGGCACGGCGCGCCCGTCAACGGTCAAGAGCCAGTCCTGGACCGGCGGATTCGCTGGCGCCACCGCGCCACCGGTCAAACGCAACGCGGTCAACCCGGGCTCCGTAACGATCAGATGCAGGATTGCCGGATCGTCTGCCGCCGCCTTCTTGAGGTGGTGCATGCCCCCCGCGGGCCCGACCCGGTATGCATCGAGGTCGGGCAACCCAAAACCGTACTCCACCCTGGCCTGGTAGAGGACCGGGTCGTCGTTCTCGACCAGCCACCAGACGTCATCGAAGACCCGGCGACCCGCGAAGAGATCAGCGCCACCGATCGTCTCCACAAAGGGCGTCCCGCCGTCGACCGGACCGAGCCGGCTCGGCGTGTCCGCTAAGAGACCGACGCTGACCTCGGCGTCCACCAGCCCGTTGTTCACGTAAATCCAGGTCACCCGTCCCGCCTCCGCGGCGTAGAACGTGAAGGCGTCGTACTCGAGCTCGACGTCGTCCGAGAGCAGTCCGCCGGGGCCAAAGGCGGCCAAGAAGCCGGCGCCGAGGCCACCAAAGTGGGTGGTGACCACCTGGCCCGCGGGCACCTCGAAGCTGAAGCCGTGGAAGCGCTGGGCCGGCATGACCGCCTTGGGCAGGTGCAGGGCGCCGTCTGGGGGCACCATCCCATAGGCCGCGACGTCGGCCCGTGACACCCGGAGCTCGTAGTCGACGTCGAGTCCGTTCGATCGACGCCAGTCGAGCACGATCACCGTGCGAAGATCGGGGTCGGCGGCCACGGGCGCCGAGGTCTTCATGTGGGCGCCCCAGGGCTGGAGCGTCGCCCCACCCATGTAGGCGTGGTCCTCCCGGAACGCCATGATCACCGGCTCGGCGGCGGTGCCAAAGGACTCGGCGGTGACCACCGTCGCGGCGACCGACGCCACGTCCATCACGAAAAAGTTGTTGGCAATGTTGAGCACGCTGCCGCTGGCGGTGTCCACCGCCGGCTGCGGCGCGGGACTGATGGGCGTGGGGGTGGGCCAGCTCAGCTCCTCGATGACGCCGACATAGTCGTAGCCGATGCCGCCGACCTGATCGCCCGCCACCCGGTGGGCGCCCGGCTCGATGACCAGCTGATAGCGACCGGCGAAGGGCAACAAGACCCAGCGGTCAGCGTGCAGGGCGCTACCCCCGACTCTGGAGGAGCGCTCGTAGCCGTTCGGGCCGCGCAACCAGAAGACCGGCAGGGGCAGACCGTCGCTGAGCACCTGAATGCGCAGGAGCTGACCGGCGACGCCGGTAAAGCCCCAGGCATCGAGGTCCTGGTCCTCCACGCCGTCGCCGTCCATGTCGGTTGGCCGGCCGATGTTGCCGACAAAGACGACGCGCTCGCCGAGGGGCTCGAGGATCAAGGGCTCGGGCACGCCGCCGAGGGCCGGGTCGTTGGCGTCGAGGATCGGCTCGAAGGCGTCCGTCTCCAACGCCGCCACCTCCGCGGGGGTGCGGCAGACGCCCTCGTGCTCTACCAGCCCAGCACCGCACTCACGGGTGGGCAGACAGGTGCCGGTGGCCGGGTCGAAGCTCGTACCGTCGCCACAGGGATCGATCGGCACGCACTCGCCGTCCGCGAGCTCGGTGCCGTCGCCACACACCACGGTCGGCTCGCACTCGCCGGTCTCCGGATTGTAGAGGGTGTCCGGGCTACAGAGCACCTCGCTCTCGCACTGCCCGGTGCTCGGGTCATAGGTCGTGCCCTCGCCACAGACGGCGTCCGGCGCGCAGCCGTCCGCGGCGGCGTCATAGTGCGTCCCCGGGCCGCAGCGCAG
>JAUUZB010000279.1 GCA_030590185.1 Deltaproteobacteria bacterium | reverse complement strand
GTGGGAACCGGCCGCCGACGATGGCCAGGTAGCCGCGCTCGACGTGATGCGAGAAGAGCAGCTCCTTGATGCGGCCCCGACATTGGCGTGTCAGCGCCACCATCATCAGGCCGGAGGTCCCTTCGTCGAGGCGATGCACCGGGTAGGCGGATCCGAGCAGCCGACCGACCGTCTCGATGACGTTGGCGTCCTTGGACCGCCCGGGACTGGAGACCGACAGCAGGCCCGATGGCTTGTAGATCACCGCCAGGTGATCGTCGCGATAGATAACGGCGAGATCGCGACCGGGGGTGAGGCGTGGGGCCGAGCGCCGAATCGACAGGTGCGCCATGTCGACCTCGCGCACGGGATCGGCGGTCGGTACGTCGCGGTAGTAGACCTTGCCGGAGCTCAACAGGTCTGCCGCCTCGCGGTTGGACAAACCGGTGCTCTTGAGTTGATCAATGAGGCGCGGCACGGGCCTGAAGTTTGGTTGGCATCCGATCCGGCGTCAAGGATCACGCGACAGACGAGGTATTGAGGAAGGCAACCCGTGAGACCCGTGCCGTGAATACGACCGAGCCGCCATCACCACCCGAAACGGGTTCCACCCGCCGCCCGTTCCCGGTATGACCACCTCGATGCGGATCCTCGCCAAGCTCAGCCTCGTTCTGGCCTTCCTGCTCGGACTCGGCCTCACCGCCTGCGACGACGGCGGCATCACCAACTGCAAGGACTGGGTCGCGGAGGTGGACGCCTGCGGCGGCTGGCTCGGCGTCGACGACCCCTGGTGTGACAGCTTCCGCCTCGAGGTGGATGACGGCTGCGATTGCCACAACGTCATCGATTGGTACCGGGAGAGCTCCGCCTGTGTCGACTTCGAGTACGGCCCGGTGGACGGCACCAACCTCGCCGACCTGCCGACCTGCGCCTGCCCCACCGGCCCGGTAAATATTAATTTCCAATCTTTCTAGCGGGTTATGGCCAGAGCCGCGGAAATAGTCAGACCCCTGGGGTACCTGCCCCCCATGACCAGCGCGCAACCCCACGCCGCCGACAACGTTCAGCCCCTCACCGCCCACCCCAAGGCCATGGAGCCCCCGGCGCGCAACCGCTTCGTGGCGGTGGCCGGGAACATCGGCTGTGGCAAGACCACCGCGGCCAAGCTGCTCAGCCGGCGCTTCGGCCTCGAGCTCTTCGCCGAGCCGGTCATCGACAACCGTTTCCTCGCCTCCTACTACGGCGACATGCGGCGCTGGTCCTTCACCCTCCAGCTCGAGTTCCTGATCAAGCGCATCTCCCACCACGAAATCATCGACCAGGTGCCCAAGGACTGCATCCAGGACCGCACCCTCATCGAGGACCCGGAGATCTTCGCCAAGTACCTCCACGGCCTCGGGCACATGACCAACGACGAGCTCAACCTCTATATGGAGTACTTCGGGCGCCTCAACGAGGGCGTGCGTCAGCCGGACAAGGTCATCTGTTTCGAGTGCACCGACGTCGAGGTGCTGCTCGGGCGCATCCAGAAACGCGGCCGCAAGGAGGAACAGAGCATCGGCGTCGACTTCCTCAAGGGCCTCAACGGCTACTACACCGCCTTACCCGGCGTCCTAAAATCGAAGTACGGCATCGACGTGATGACCTTCGACGTCACCCACTTCAACGTTCACGACACGAAGCAGGCAGATGCCTTCCTAGCCCTGGCGGACGCCTTCTTGAACCAGGATCAACGGGCCGTGGCCCAGGCCTGAGCTCGCACCCCGGGAGCCCGGGCTAGCTAAACCGTCGGGTTCTGCCCCAGATCCACGTCCCACGCCTCGTCGTCAAAGGCGGTCTCCTGGTTCTGTAGGCTCGCGACCTCGGTGGTATCTCGCGCCTGGGGCAGGGTCTGGCGGGCACGATTGCCGAGCGCTTGTACGGAGGCGCGTTTGGCCAGCTCGCTGACCTGCCGGGTGGTGTTCTCGAACTCCTGCACGACCCGCTTGCCGAGGCGTTTGCGCCAGTGGCGTTCCTGCGCCGTCTCGATGACGTTGCCGCTCGCGTCGAAGGTGTCGTCGGAGAGGCTCTTGCGGAACGCCTCCATCATCTTGTCCCAGGCGTCGGCGAGCATCTCCCAGGTGTCGTTCATGGCCATCTGGGTGTGGAACAGCATGGCGGAGTAGGCGAACTCCTCGGGGGTGCTGCTAGTGGCGCAGGCGGACATCAGACCCGAGACCTGACGCTCGTCGATCTCGCCGCTGCGGAAGCGCTTGATCAGATCCTTGCGCACGGTGCGGCGATCGAGCTTGCCCTCGACTAGCGGCGTGATGAACGACATGAAGTCGTCGTTGACCTTCGATAGGCGTTCGATCTCCGGCCGCGCCTCGGTTCGCATCTTGGGGATGCTCGCCTCGAGCTCAGCGATGCGGCCGCGGATCTTCTCCGCCTCGTTGGGGTCGGTGAGGTTGGCGAGCTTCTTCTCGAGAAAGGCGATGGTGCGCTTGGCCTTGCGGGGCCGGCGGGTGAGGGCGTTCTCTGCCTCCCGGATCTGGGAGGCGACGACGCGCTCGGCAAAATGCAACGCGTCCGGGTTATCCTTGCAGCTCGCGATCGCCTCGTTGAGCTCAGCCATACTAGGCGCGTCGAAGTTCGCCCGACGGGCGGCGCGGGCCAGGTAGCTGATCTCACTCGGGTTGACCTGGCCGCCGAGCTTCTCGTCGATGACGCGGAAGTAGCGCTCCTGGTACGAATCGACGGTCCCGGCCTTCTCGTCGGTGCCGGCGAAGCGTAGCTTGCCCTCGTAGATGCGGCGCTTGACCAACCATTGCGCCTCCAACAGGTCACGCCCGTCGGCGACATCCTTGATGCTACCGATCAGCTCGCGGGAGCTGCGCTTGTCGATGACGCCGCCGTTCTTCTCAATATCGTTGAGCTTGGCGCGGAAGGCGGTGAGATCCATGCAGACGCCGGAGGTGCCCTCCGGGAGCTTCTCGTTGCCGTAGAGCTTGACGCCGCGCTGGGCCATGTAGGCGCGCAAGCGACCGAGCTTCATGTCGCTCTTGTAGGTTCCCTTACGCACCGCGGTGGCGACCTCGGTGAGGGCCGCGGGGCTGGCCTTGCGCGAATCGAGGTAGCTGATGAACTGGTCCTGGGACTGAACGCTGTAGATGTCCCCGGCCATGGCCGTGAGCTTGGAGTTGAGCTCGGTCGGATCGAGGCCGCCGTTGGCCACCTTGTTGTTGACCGCGGCGATGGCGATCAGGTCCGGTGTCCGCGGGGTTCGGCCGGCGAAGGTGCTGGTGGTCTCCTCCAGCATGACCTGCGGCGGGGGGCGCGAGTCTTGGACCTTGAGATCCTGGACATCTTGGCCCGTCGTGGCCGGCGTCTGGATCTGCTGCGCCTGCCCGGCCCCCTGGCCGGTGACGCCGTCCTGGCGATCCTGATCGGGTACTTGTTGCTGGGTGGTAGGGATTATTTTCATTGCCACGCCCGGTCCTCCGCCTGACCATTATCGGCGCGAATGGCTCCCCTGTCCGCAAAAGAGCCCACGCCGCGCTCAAGATACCACGGGGTCGGGGCCTTGTCCCGCGCCCCCGCGGCCAAATTTCCCTGGTGGTCCTGACCCGAACCGCGGCCTCAGCTCGTCCCGCGCCCCCGCGGCCAAACTTCCTCAACCGCCCCCCGCGGTGCTATGACCCGCCCCCGAAATGACCGACCCACGCCGCATCCAGTTGCTGGTAGCCTTTGGCTATGACGGCAGCCGCTTTCGTGGGCTGGCGCCCCAGCCGAACCTGCCCACCGCCGCCGCCGCCCTCAAGGATCGATTCCTGGCCGCCGACGTCTACCCCAAGGCGTTGTGCTTCTCCTCGCGCACCGACGCCGGGGTGCACGCCCTGCGCAACGTCGCCACCTGCTGGTTGCGCGGCCCCGTCGATCTCGACACGGTCCTCGCCGCGGTGACCGCGCCCCGCGACGACGGCCTGCGGGATGTCGCCATCGCCCAGGTGCCGATCCACGTCCACGCCCGCGCCATTCCGATCGGCAAGCACTACCGTTTCATCATCGACGACGGCTGGCCCGGCATCGCCCCACCGTCGCGGGACAGTTGGTGCGTCGCACACCAGCTCGATCCGGTCGCCATGGCCGCCGGGGCCGAACATCTAATCGGCGCCCACGACTTCGCGAGCTTCTGCGCCCGACGCAGCCGCGCCGTTCAGAATACCCTTCGCGAAATGACCGCCGTCACCATCACACCCGGGCCTGGACCTGGGCCGGGGCAACGGTTGATCATCGACGTGCGCGGCAAGTCGTTTCTGCGGCACATGGTTCGGATCTTGGTTGGCACCCTGGGGTTGGTCGGTAGCGGATGGATGCCGCCGGATCACGTTGCTGAGGTGATCCTGGCGAAGCGTAGGGGCGCGGCTGGGCCGACGGCGCCGGCTTGTGGGCTGACACTGGTGGAGGTTTTGACGTCTTGGCCGTTGCCGGGGTGAGTTTTTTTCCCGTTGGGATCGTTGGGCTTGCTTCTGTCTTTTTGTTTTTCTTGGTGCGCCTGCGGAGCCGCCTGGCGGCGTCTCCTCCGGCGGCTGCGCGAGCCCCTGCGGGTCTCGCTCCGCGCTGCGGGAGCCGGCTAACGCCGTCTCCCTCCGCAACTGCGGGAGCCGGCTGCGCCGTCTCCCTCCGTCCTTTTCTTTTTGACGTGCAGACGAACGATCCCCACTGCGTCGCCCAACCCGCCGTGGTCACGGCCAAGCTCAGGACACCGCCTTCTTCACAACGTCGTGCAGCTCGCTGCGGATCAACTCCTTGACCCCCTGCGCGGTGAGCCACTCTCGCAGGGCGCGGTTGATCAACGCCTGGTAGCCGCGGCCGTCGGGGGCGAGGTCGCGAAATTGTGCGAGGACGTCCTCGTCGATGCGGATGGTGATCCGCTCCTTGGCGGTGGCGCGACGCTGCTCTCGCGCGGCGCGCCCGCGATGGAGCTTCTTGGGGTCGGGCTTATGCTGCTTGGCAAAGGCCTGGTAGTCAAACTCCTCTTCGGTTTTTTTCGTACTCATCGCGCCAACTCCCTTCCGCCGCGAAAGCGGTGATGATGCGGTAGAGCGGCAGGTGTTCCTCGGAGAAGGCCACCATCAGCACGCGTTCGTCACGGGTGCAACCGACCACGACGAATCGGTCGTCGTGGCCCGCCGGGTCCGGGCTCTCGTAACCACCCTCGTCCTCGAACACGGCGACCACCTCGTCAAAGCTGACGCCATGCTTCTCCTTGACCAGTCGGTACTTCTGCTCGTCCCAAACAAAGCCGAGATCCATGGAACCCCTAACTTATGTACTATTGTACATACATCCAGTTGCATGCGCAAGAACCCACCAAAGGGTGCCAAGCTATTTTCTGAGAGTGGTGATGAAATGGAGCTCACCCGAACGAAACATGCGGGGGCCACGGCCCATACCCAGCCCCGTCGCAAATGCCGGGCCAAAGGCACGCCGCCTGTTGTCGCGCCGTTACTGGCGCTCGGAGACGTCGTGTCGCATCTAGGGACACTTTTGTCGCAGCGAAGCAAAGGGAGGCTCCTGCGAAAGGTGCCAAGCTATTTTCTGAGATCGTCGGCGACGCCGATCGAGAGGCCACGCGGCTACGCCATTCCTTGCGGCATCGCGCCAATCCTTGCACACGGCAGCGCGCAACTGCTCGTTTTCACGACGCGGGCACGTTGGCGCATCAATTGCACCAAAACTCAAAATGCGCTGGCTAATCGTGGCTCTCCTATTGAGTATTGGATGCGGTGGCGACCCTGCGGGGGCGCGAACCATCGTTGATTTCGAAATGACGACCGAGGTCGACTTCGGCGATGTCGACGTTGGCGTTGGCGTTATCGCCGAACGGTCGTTTCGGGTCGTCGACACCGGCCCCCTCCCGTTCGATGTCGCACCGTTCGGCTCGCACGACGCCGGTTGCGCACCGCAACGGCCGAGCGACCCGAGCTGCCATCCATCCGGTTGGTGCTGGGAGGAGCCGACCTCCCACGGGCTCTTCATGTTGGACATCGACGGCTCGGGGCCGAATGACGTCTGGGCCGTAGGGCAAGGAGCGCTGCACTGGAACGGCGAACGCTGGGTGCGCCATCCAGTGGGTACCTTTGCCGAAGACCATCTCGGTGCGGTATCGGTGCCCCGGGCGGGCTCGGTCTGGGTGATGGGCCGCACGAACGACGGCCGATCCACGGTTTATCACTTCGAAAACGGACAGTGGTGCCTTGTCGGGGAC
>JAUUZB010000260.1 GCA_030590185.1 Deltaproteobacteria bacterium | reverse complement strand
CGTCGTCATCGAGAAAACCGACACCTCGGGCGTTGAGGCGGTGGAGGAGATCGCGATCCGCTCGGGCACCATTCGCGGCGTGCTGAGCTCCGGGCAGAGCAAGATTCGCATCCGCGCACCGGACGGCGAGCGCACCGAGCTAGCCCCGGCGGCCAACTCGGAGGCGTTGGCCTTTCGCGTCGGCATCAACGAGGGCCAGACGATGGAGGTCGCGTTCAGAGGAGGGGAAGGCACGCTGACCAACTCCAAGGGAGAGAACGTCACCCTCGCAACCGGCTCCGCCCAGGACGTCAAGTGGGGGAGCTTCGCCGGCAAGCCGATCGAGCTGCCAGACTTTCCTCGCCTGCAGGCGCCCGGCGTGGACGCCACGGTGCGCTTCTCGAAGGGCATGAACATCGAGATGAAATGGGACACCATCCCGGGGGCGGCCGACTACTTCGTTCAGGTCGCCGCCGATCACTCCTTCGAGAAACTCCTGGTCGATGAGGCCATCCCTGAGCCGACCTGGAGCTACAGACCCAAGGCCGTCGGCAACCTCTTCTGGCGCGTCGCCACCCGCAACACCGAAGGACGCCAGGGGGAGTTTGGCTTCTCCCGGCGGATCTACGTCATTCCGACGCCGGTGCCGGACCTCTTGGTCTCACCCGCGGCCGGCGCCCTGATCTCGCTGCACGAGCAGTACATGGGCTTCGTCACCTTCTCCTGGCGGGCGCCGGTTCCACCGTCGGCCTATCTGTTCGTGGTGGCGAATCAGAAGGAGCTGCTCGCGGGCGAGCCGGTGCTGCGCATCTCCACCACCGCCCAGGAAGTGATGACCCGGCAGCTCGAGCCCGGCCTCTACCACTGGGGGGTGTTCGTCGATCGCGACGGCGAGCAAAAGCCGATCTTCCGCGCCGCGCGAAGGTTCGAGCTCGCCAAATGAGCGCCCCGGGCGAAAACTCGAGCCGGATCCCGAGACCGCACCGAGTCATCGATTGGAGGTAACGTGAAAAAAGCACCATACGCCCTGGCCGGCCTGCTTCTCTTGACGTTGGGGGGCTGCGGGCGGTCCTCCGCGTCCCCAGCGCCGGCACCAGGCGCACCGGCCCCGGAGCCGGCAACGGCCGCTGCTGCGCCGGTCGGCTGCCCAGAGAAGCCCGGCCTCTGTCTCGTGGTCGAGCCGGCCGCCGCCGAGCTGATCGTCGACGGCACCTCCCATGGCGCGGTGGAGAGCCTCGGCCCCCCGGGGGCGCGCTTTCTCGCCGTGCAGCCGGGCATTCACCTGATCAGCCTGCGCCACGAGGGATTCGAAACCTGGCGAGCCGAGGTCTCGCTGGCCGAGCGGCCGGAGGCCATCGAGGTGGAGCTCCAGGCGGCCAAACCGACCCCGAACAGCCCCAATCCCTGATTTCTTGCCCTTTTTGTTCGGTCGGGGGAAAATTGGCTCGACGGTGTAGAGCCCTTGGGGACCGAGGCGTAAGAGGGGATGAATGGACGCCAACGAGCAACAACTCAGCGACAGTCCACAACCGCCGCCGAGGCATCTGCGGCCGCAGGCCCAGCGGCGCTGGGTGCGCTTTCCCGTCATGGTGCGCATCGACTACGAGGTCGACGGGCGGCGCACCTTTAATTTCACCTCTGATCTGAGCGGCGGCGGCGCCTTCCTGCGCGGCGCCCGCAAGCTGACGGTCGGCCAGGAGCTCGACCTCGAGATCGTTCTCAAGGAGATCGACGTCACCCAAACGGTTCGCGCGGTGGTCCGGCGCGTCGTCGGGGAGGGCAGCGACGGCGGCGTTGCGCTGGAGTTCCTGCCTCATCAAAACGAGGCGAGTGACACCATCCGCAACTTCATTCGCGACCAGCAGCTGCCGAAGCTCGAGTCGCGGGTGGAGCGCTCCAAGCGCAGTCCGGGTCCGGTGATCGCCCTAGCTACCTATTACGCCGAGCTCGGCCGCACGGAGGACACCTTCGCGCTCTACCGAGAGGCCTGCGAGATCAGCCAACCGGACATCCAAATCCTGGAGGCCTTCGGTCACTTCCTCTTCCAGCGGGTGCGCGTCGATGGCGCCATCGACGAAGAGATCATGACGGAGCTCGAGGCGGTCCTCGATCTCGCTGACGAGATCGAAACGAGCAACGAGATCGCTCACATCCGCACCGAGGCGGACCTCCTACGCCGGCAGTTGGACCGACACGATCGCGAGCGGCGCGATCAGCACGAGCGGGAACGCCGGCAGAAGGAGCGCGAGGAGCGCGAGCGCCTCGCCGAGGCAACACGTGCCGAGGCTCTGGTGGTGGCGCAGCGGGAGCTGGCCGGCGAGATCGAGACGCTGGAGAGCAAACATCGAGCGGAGGTCAACGCGGTATCAGCGGATCTGCACGAGACCCGCGGCCGGTTGCGCGAGGTCGAGCCGGAGCTCGAGCGAAGCCGCAACCTCGCCGCCGAGACCGCCCGGGAACGCGATGAGCTGGCGACCACGTCCGCGGCCTCCATCGCCGGGCTCGAGGGCCGGCTGGAGACCCTGACCAGCGAACGGGTCAGGCTCGAGACGCAGTGTGGGGAGCTGGAGGATCTCGGCGGCCAACAGCGGGCGGCGATCGACACGGCCCGGGTAGAGCTGGAGGATACCCACCTTCGGCTGCAGGAGCTCGAGCGCGATTTGCAACAGAGCCGCGAGCTGGCCGCCGACAACGCGCAGGCGCGTATCGACATCACGGAACAGAGCGCCGAAGCCGTCACCGATCTCGAGAACCGCCTGGCGACGTCAGCCAAGGAACGGCTGCGCGTCGAGGTGATTTGTAATGAGCTCGAGGACGTCAAGAGCGCCCTCGAACAACGGTGTGACCTGCTCGAGGAGACGACACGCGGGCAGGAGGCCCACCGTGGCGAGCTCGAGGACGCACAGCGGGATCTCGAAGAACGTTTGACGACGGTGACCGGCGAGCGACGAGACCTCGCGACGCGTTGTGAGGAGATCGAGGCGACCGTCGCGGCCAAGGCAACGGACTACGGGCAGGAGACCGAGGAGCTCAAGGCCACCGTGGCGCGCTTGGGCGCCGATGCCGCCCGGGCGACCGAGAGCGAAGAGAGCCTGCGCCACGCCTTGAGCCTGGCCGAGACGCACGGCGACGCGCTGCGCGCCGCCCAGCAGGAGCTCGCCGAAGTGCGCACGGAGCTGCAGGACGCGCGCCAAGGACAACGGATCGCCGATAAGGTGCAACGCGGCGCCGCTCGGGTCGGGCGCCAATTGGGCGAGGCGCGGCGAAGGCACCAAGCGACCGAGGCCCGCGTCGCTGAGCTCGAAGGACAGCTCGACCACGAGCGGCGCGAAGGGACGCGGCTGCAGACCGAGCTCGAGTCGGCGCACGCCGCCGGCGAGGCGACCGCCAAGGCCAGCGGCGAGGAGCTGGAGCGATTGCGCGCCGCCAGGGAGCGGGCCGAGGGCGAAGCCCATGCCTCGAGCGAAGCGCTGGCCACCGCGCGGGCGGAGGCGGCGGCCCAGTCGTCGCCGGAGCGAGAGGCCGAACGAGAGAACGAGCGCGCCCTGGTCGATCAAATCCAGCGACTCGAGGAGCTATTGGCGCAGCTCCGCAGCGGGCTCAGCGATAGCGACGGCAGCCGGGCCCAGATCGATGAGGCGATCGGGCGGCTCGAGGCTGAACGGACGACGCTCAATGGGCAGCTCGACGACTCGATCACCACGGCGGCGGATGGCCAACGCCGACTCGTGGATCTCGTCGGTGGTCTGGAGCAGCTGCGCGATGAGCTCCAACAGCCGCTCGAGCGCCTGGAGGGGTTGTCGGAGAAGCTCGACCGAGGCGGCGACGATCCGAACGGCGAGCTCGGCGAAGCCCTGCGGCGGGCGACGGAACGCGAAGAGGCCTTCGCGCAGCTAACCCAACGACTCGAGGGCAACATCGAGCAGAGTGGGGCCGCCTGGGGCGCGGCCCGGGAGCTGGTCGAGCAAGGCGTCTCGGCGGTGGAGGTGACGCGGCGCACCCTGGAGGAGCAACAGCAACGCTTCGACGAGAACGCCGCCACGCTCTCACGTCACCAACAGGACCTCGCTGAAGCGCGGGCGCGGGTCGATGAATGGTTGGCCAGCCTCGCCACGGAACGTCAGGCCAACCGCGAGCAGCTCGAGGCCGACCGGGCGGCCGTCAACCAGCAGATCGTCGCGGAGCGCGAGAGTTGGCAGGCGTATCTCGAGCAAGTCCTCGCCCATCAGAATACGTTGTTTCAGGAGGAGCGCGACGCCGCCGTGGAGCGCGAGCAGGAGCTGCGGGCCTGGATCGATCAGGCGATGGCGGCGTTCGAGGCGCAAGCGACGAACGGGGCAAGCCCCGTGGGAGCGGGCGCAGACGCGAACCAGGCAACGGGCGCCGCGGCGGGAAGCGAAGCCAAAGCGGAGGCGGCCGCCGACGCCGCGGCAGATCTTCCTGCGCCGGGTACCAACGACGACGCGGCGAGCCCGGCGCCTGCCGAGCGAACCCGTCCCACGACCGGGCCCATACCGGCGCCACCCAAGCGGAGCCGTCCAACGACCGGGCCCGCCCCCGAGCCCCCGATCTTTCCGCAGGTCGTGTCGGTTCCCGAGCCAAATGACGATCCACCGACCCTCGCCACCGTGACCACCGCGCCGCCGATCAAAACGAGCACCGCGGTGGAGGAAGCGTCGGCGACCGCAGGCGCCGGTAGCCCGCCGATGCCCGCGCCAGCGACCGGCGTGCCGCAGGTCGAAGCGAGCTCCCTAGTGGAGGTCGCGGACGATGACATCGTGGCCCTGAGCGCGGACACCGCCCGCGGTCGGGTGCCGCCGGCCCGACGCGACCTACGCCATCGCCTCATGGCGTTGAGCGACGATCCGCGCGCCCGGGTGGTCGGCCTGGTGGTTCTGGTCGCCGTCCTGCTCACGGTGTTGGTCGTCGTCGTCGACACCCTCGGTGATGGGCCGGCCGGCTCGACCCCGGAGGTTCTCGCCGACGACGGGGAGGCTCACGACCGGCCGACCGCCGAGGCCGAGGCCGATGGCGAAGAACCGATCACCGAGGCCGGCGGCGAAGAACCGGCCGCCGAGGGCCCGACCGCGGACACGTCCACGGGTGAGACGCCCGAGGGTTCGGACGGAGCGACCACCGCGGCCGAAGAGGACGGGGCGGCGCCCATCGCTGAAGCTCCTGCCGCGGCGCCCGCGCCGAGCGCGGCGCTGGAGCGTGAGACCCCACCGCCAACGCCAGCCGCGACGCCCACGTCGTCTGCGGCGCCAGAGCGTGAGACCCCACCACAGAAGCCTGTGCGGGCGCCGTCCGCGGCGCCGGAGCGTGAGACCTCACCACCAAAACCCGTGCGGACGCCTTCCGTGGCGCCGGAGCGCGCCGAGCGGCCAACACCGACCCCGCCAACGGCCCCCGAGCCGAAGGAAGAGGCCAAGAGCCTCGAGGATCTCTTCGACGCGGAGTTCGATTGAGCCGGCGGCGGCGTGGGGTTTGCTACGAACGGCTAGGGCGCCAGCCAACGGCCGAAGCGCAGGTACCAAAGTAACGCCGGACCGCCGGCCAACGCTCCAAACGAGACCACCGCCGCCAGACTCCGCCGCGCCGCCCGCCGCGACGCCGCAGCAGCAGCCGGCGCCAGCTCCGCGTAGCGTCCGGCCTGCACGGCGAGCCACGCCGGCGCCAGCCCTTCGCCCAGCACCACGAGGGCGGTGAGCAACATTAGATAGCCGATCGCGTGGTGGTGGAGCGAAAAGAGACACCAGAGGCAGTGGTGCTCCAATACGCCGTAGTGGTAGGCGGCCAACACGCCGCGCAGGGCCACGGCGCCAAACAGCACGACCGCCGCAGAGCTCAGCGCCAGCAGCGACCCGGCGTGACGTGGGGTTGGACGCGATCGGCGCCAGCCCCCGATGACCAACGCGAGGTGAGCGATCCCCGCGAGCCCAAAGAGCGCCACCGCCGCGTGCCCATCGAGGAACCGCCAGGCACCCGCCCCGACGAATGATGCCGTGCCGCTGTAAACGGCGGTGCAGCAACTCACCGGCCGGTAGGGATCGAGCGCCAACCACGCAGAAAAACCGGCGGCGACCGCCAACAGCCAGAGGGGCATGGCCAGGAGCAACAACCGCGCGTTGAACGCGGTGGCCGGTGCCTGGGGATGGGCGCGGTCGAGGCGATGGCTCAACCACCAGACCCAGCCGGCGGCGAGCGCCGCGGCCCGCAACCAGAGGGCACGCTGCCCGGCCTCGCCCATGCTGTTCATCACGCCGGTGCCGCACATGGCGCCGCGCACCAACTCGGGGAGCAGGCCGGTGATCGCCCCGAGCCACAGTCCGGTCCCCACCAGGCCGAGCAGAAATGCCACGACCGCGAGCCAGGCGTTGCCCTCGGCCTGGCGTTCG
>JAUUZB010000531.1 GCA_030590185.1 Deltaproteobacteria bacterium | reverse complement strand
CTTGCGCGGCCTCGCGGTCGGGAACGACATGCGCAACGACCCGGAGCTGCGCAGCGCCGTGGTGCTGCACCGAGGGCGGGTGGTGGACGAGCGCCTCGCCGCCGCCCGCGATATCGAGATCGAAGACGCGGCCGCCGGCTGAGGAGCCCCATATGAACTGGCAGGACGCCTACAAAAAGAAATCCGTCGACGCGAGGACCGCCCTCGAGCGCACCATCGCCTCCAACGATACGGTGCTGCTCAACGCGAACTGCGCGCAACCGAAAAGCCTGGTGGACGCCCTCGCGGATCTCGCTCCGGACCTACGCGACGTTCGCCTGGTGCAGTTGCTCGCCCTCGGCAAGGCGAAATACGTGCACCCGGACCTCGCCGCGAACCTACGGCTCAACGCCCTGTTCGTCGGTCCAGGGGTACGCAAAGCGGTCAACGACGGCGACGCCGACTACACGCCGGTCTTTCTGTCGGAGATCCCGGCCCTGTTCGAAAGCGGCGCCATCCCCTTGGACGTGGCATTGGTCCAGGTCTCACCGCCGGATGAACACGGGTTCTGCAGCTTCGGCGTCTCGGTCGACATCATCAAACCGGCGGCGGCGCGAGCGCGATACGTGGTGGCTGAGGTCAACCAACAGATGCCACGCAGCCTCGGCGACTGTTTCATCCACGTCAGCAAACTCGACTTCGTGGTGGAGGTGGACCGACCGCTGCTCGAGCTGCCCCGCGAACCCTTCACCGCCGTGCACGAGCGCGTCGGTAAACACATCGCCGAGCTGATCGACGACGGCTCTACCCTGCAGCTCGGTATCGGCGCCATCCCGGACGCGGTCCTCTCACAGCTCAACGATAAACGCGACCTCGGCATCCACACAGAAATGTTCGCCGACGGGGTGGTGGAGTTGTTTGAGCGCGGGGTGATCACCAACGAGAAGAAAACCCTGCACCCGGGCAAGATCGTATCGTCCTTCGTAATGGGCAGCCGGCGGCTCTACGACTTCATCGACAACAACCCGGTGGTCGAGATGCATCCCTCCAACTACGTCAACGACCCGTTCATCATCGCCAAAAACGACAACATGGTGTCGATCAACTCGGCGATCAGCATCGACCTCACCGGCCAGGTGAACTCCGATAGCATCGGCACGACGTTTTATTCCGGTATCGGCGGCCAGGTCGATTTCGTGCGCGGCGCCCAGCGCTCCAAGAACGGCAAGGCGATCCTGGCCTTTCCCTCCACCGCCAAGGGTGGCGACCTCTCCCGGGTGGTGTCGGTGCTCGCGCCGGGCGCCGGGGTGGTGACCTCGCGCGGTGACGTGAACTACGTGGTCACCGAGTACGGCGTCGCCCAGTTGCACGGCAAGACGATCCGCGAGCGGGCCCGGGCGCTGATCAACATCGCGCACCCGGATTTCCGCGAGGAGCTCGAGCAGTTCGCGCGGGAGAGCCACTACATCTAGACAGGTTGGCCCGTTCATCTTGAGCGAATCCAATGCCCCGTCGGTCCTGAGCGAGCCAAGCGAGTCGAAGGGAGCTCGCCGAAGGGGGCGAGATCACAGACGGATGCCACACAGCGGCAACAACTCCAGCAGGCTGGTGATGGTCTCCTGCGCTGGGTAGCCATAGCCGACGAAGCGCACCCCCGCCGCGCCGGCCGCCGCGCTGTCAAAGCGGGAGTCCCCTAGCAGAAGTGCCTCCCCGGCGGGCACCTCGAGCCACGCCAACGCGGCGAGCACGCAGTCCGGAGCCGGCTTGGGCTGGGCCACGTCATCGGTCCCGACCACGGTCTCCGGCCGCAGACCGCCACGGGCCAACAGCTGACGCGCCAGGGCGTGCGGGGTGTTGGTCACCACCGCGGTGCGCAAGCCGTGGGCGGCGAGCGCGGCGAATACCTCTGGGCCGCCAGGCATGAAGCGCACGTGGTCGACGTGGTCACCGAAGTTCGCCACCAACCAACCTTCGACCTCCTCGAGGGTGCGGCCCGGATAGAACTGCTCCACGTCGTCGGCGATGCTCTGGCCAAAGGCGGCGGTGAAACGCTCCCGGCTCAGGGGCGGGGCCCCGAAGACCTCGGTCGCGGCGGCCATGGCCTGATACCAGGCCTCCTGGCTGTCGATCAGCACCCCGTCGAGGTCAAACAACACCGCTCGGGTCACAGCTCGCTCCAAGGGCCACGATGCCGGCGCACCTCAGGTCTCGGCGGCCACGCCGGGGCGATCCTCGAGGAAGAAGGATTCGAGGCGCGGATCGTCGGCGTCCGCGTCATCCTCGGGCACCGGCGCGATGAAATCGATACCCTTGGAGCGTTCGATTTCGTAGACCTGCAGCGGGTTGATCTGCAGGTTCAGGTGGTGACGCTCCTCGACCAGGGACACACAAAGGGCCGCCCGTACGTCGTCCTGGTGCGGCCAGTAGAGGAACTCGGCGATCAGGATGCAGCCGAACTCCGTCTCGGCCTCCTGGATCAGCTCCTGGATCATGCCCTCGAGGTCGTCGATGATCGCCTGGACCTCGTCGTCGCCGCCGCTCTCCTCATCCTCCGCCGGGGTCTCGGGCTGCTGATTGACGAGCTCGGCATGTTGACGCACCCGCCGGGCGGCGTAGGCATATTCCGCCCGGGCCATGTTCGCCCGGAAGGCCTCGGTCCACTCGGTCTCGACGTGGGCCCAGAGCTCCTCGCGTTGCACCACGGCCTCGTCGAAGCTGGTCCTGATCTCCTCGACCTCTCGCGCCGCGGACTCGATCACCGCTTCGAGGTCGCCGAGCTCCGATTGGCGGCGTTGGAACTCGTCCACGCTGGAGGTCATGCGCCGGCCCTTTCTACGGGCCTCAATCTTCTGGCGCAGATCCGAGGCGGCCTGGCGATGGTCCTCGAGCACCTTCTCGACCTTGTGCAGCTCGATCCACAGCTCAGAGGCCTTCTGGCGCTGCATTTCAAAAGAGCTCAGAGCCTCGAAGTCGTCATCCAGCTCGATGAACTCGGTGTGGGCCCGCGCTGAAGCGTCGTCGAGCTCGCCGGCGCGCCACACGGTGTGGGTGATCGGATCCTCGAACCGGCCGTGGGCCCGCTCGACCTCTTCGAGTAGAGCCGCGTAGCGGTCACGCCACTCTTTGAACTCCGCGGAGCGGACCAAACGGCGAACGTTCTTGACCGATTTCGCTTTCATGGTCGACGCTTAGTTCGGATGCACGCCCCCGGCAAGAGCCGGGACCGCTTTTGTGGACCCCACGGGTCGGTGATCAGAGGCGTTGCCCTACCCTACCCAACCCGGCGGCCGCTCCAGGCCCCGCCGCAAAAGGCCGTGCCGGTCGGCGCCATATCCGCTATGCCATCGGGCGATGCTTGAGTCGTTCCCCCCATGGACCCGTTGGTTGGGCCGGTTGGTCGCCGCCCAGATCTCTGCCCTGCTCCTGCTCGGGTGTACCAGCGCGCTCCAGGCCGCCCCAGACGCCGCCCCCCGCCGGATCGTCGCCATCGGTGACCTCCATGGGGATCTGAACGCCGCCCGCGCCGCGCTTCGCCTCGCCGGAGCCATCGACGGGCGCGACCGCTGGGTCGGCGGTGAGCTGATCCTGGTGCAAACCGGCGACCTGCTCGACCGGGGCGACGAGGATGTGGCCCTGGTCTACTACCTGCTCGAGCTCGAGGCGGCGGCCAAGAAACAGGGCGGGCGGGTCGTCCTGCTCAACGGCAACCACGAGCTGATGAACGCCGCCGGTGACTATCGCTACGTGAGCGTGGGCGGTTTTGCCGCCTGCCGCAAGTTGTTCACGCCGGCGGACGGGGTGATCAGTGACGACCAGGCTCGCACCGAGGCATTTGGCCCGGGCGGACGCCTGGCCAAGCGCCTGGCCGGGCACGACACCATCGCCATCGTCGACGATACGGTCTTCGTGCACGGCGGGATCCTGCCGACCTACGTCGACTACGGCGTTGAGCGGATCAACCGCGACGTGGGCGCCTGGTTGTCCGGTGCGGGGCCGGTGCCACCGTGGTTGGGCTCGCGCGACAGCCCGATCTGGTACCGGGGCTACTCCGCTGCCGAGCCCGCGGCCGAGACCTGCGCCATGCTCGAGGGGGTGCTGCGCCGGATCGGGGTCGAGCGCATGGTGGTCGGCCACACGGTGCAGCCGCGGATCACCTCGGCCTGCGACGGACGGATCTGGCGGATCGACGTCGGCCTAGCGGCGCACTACGGCGGACCGGTGGAGGTTCTGGAGATCCAGGGCAGCGCGGTGCGGCGGTTGGCCGCGGACTGACGAAGGGGACGGTCCTGCCGAATTGACTCATGAGAAGGGACGACCCAAAAGTTCATTCAGCAGGACCGTCCCCTTACCCCTGGGTGCGACCCCGGCACCTCGCCCCGCTGATCGCCGCTGCGGCCGCCGTGGAGGCCACGGTGATCAACGGCGCCATGGCCTGGTGGGCGGTGCTGTCCCTCGCGACGGCGCTGGCCGGAGGGCGTTGGACCTCCTTGGGGGTGCG
>JAUUZB010000595.1 GCA_030590185.1 Deltaproteobacteria bacterium | reverse complement strand
GTACCAGGAGGAACGAAGCTGTACGCAGGCAACCCATCACCACGGCTCACTTCCACATTTCCTTACCGTCGGCATTCACCTCCGGCGCCTTGTGAAATGCGGTTACCTTCTTGCGCGATCGTTTCTTGCGCCCGAGGGTGTCCGTCGCCTCCACGTCGATCGGGTTGTTCCCCTCGCGCAGGGCGACCTCGACCGTAAACGTGCCATCGGCACCCAACACGGCGAGCCGACCGTTGACCCGCACTTCGGAGCCGGCGTTGGCGCGGCCGGTCACCGGCATCGACTTGGCCCGGGTGGTCTTTTTGCCTGACCAGTTGACGTTGAGGAAGACCGCCTGCGGGATGTCGACGGTCTTGAGCTCCTTGTTCGCCTTGATCGTCACCTGCTTGCCCGCCTCGAGAGTCTTTTTGCCCTGCGGGGTCTTGAGCTCGACCACGGCGGTCTCGGCGGCTACGGCCACCAGCCCCTTGCCGTTGTTGAAGACGCTGAACCGCCCCTTCTTGGCCTCCGCCACGGTGTCGCTGCCCTGGGACTCAACCCGCAACACCATCTTGCCTTTTAGATCGGCGCCCAAACGACCACGCTCCAAGCGTACCCGGGCGATCTCCGACTTGACCTCGCGCACCGACACCTCGGAACGCTCCTTGACCACCACCCGACTCTCGTCGGTTCCCACCGCCAGGGTCGCCTCAGCCCCGGCGCCGGTACGGATGGCGTCCTTCTCATCGAGGGTGATGCCCGGGACCGCCACCACCCAGCTCTCGCCCCGTTTGGTCGCGACCTTACCGCGGATCGACTTGACCACGATCTTGGTGCTCGCCTCCGGCGTCGACTCGGGCTCGGACTCCGGTTCCACGGGCGGCGGGGCTTCGACTTTGGGCACCTCGACCGGACGCAGACTGACAAAGACTGCCACCCCTGCGCCAATCAAGACGACAAACGCCACAGCCAGGATGGCCGCGAGTCGACCCTTCGCACTCATACCAGCGACCTCGATTGCCGCACCGGCAACAGGATAGTGAAGGTACTCCCCTCACCCACCACGCTCTCCACCGTGACCTTTCCGTCGTGGGCCTCGGCGATTTTGTTCACCATGGTCAAGCCGAGCCCCTTTGCCCCCCAGTCCTTGCGGTCGGTAAAGAAGGGCTCAAATATTCGACTCTGAATCTCCTTGGCAATCCCCACCCCGGTATCAGATATGCGTACGGAGATCAGCTTACCATCGGTCACCGCGACTTCGGTGGTCAGGGTCCCGCCCTCGGGCATCGCCTTGCGGGCGTTGTTGATCAGGTGCAGGAAGGCCTCGGTGAGCTTGACCTCGTCACCGCCCACCTGCGGAAGGCCCTCCTGATACTCCCGGACCAGGGTGATCTTCTCCTCCTCGAGCTGATTCGTTACCAGGGAGAGGGCCGCGTCGAGGGTCTCGGTCACCGTGACCGGGACCTGCGGGCGAGTTTCGCGCTCCTCGGTGAGGCGCCGCAGGTTGGCGACCACCTCTTGAATGCGAAAGGCTTGCTCCTCGATGGTCCCGAGGTGGCGGATGAAGGGGCTGTCCGCCGGCAGCTTGCGCTTGACCACCTGGGTCATGGAGATGACCGCGGTCAACGGGTTGTTGATCTCGTGGGCCACGCCAGCGCCGAGCTCGCCCACGGCGGCGAGCTTCTGGGAGCGCATCAGCAGCTCCTGGGCCTCGCTGAGCTCGCGGGTCTTCTGCTCCACGCGCTCACCGAGCTCTCGGTTCCAACGTTGGATCTCCTCGGCCATCCCATTGAAGGCGGAGGCCATCTCCCCGAGCTCGTCGCCGCGCTCGGCGCCAGCGACGCGATGCTCGAAATCGCCCGCCCGCAGGGCCGTGGCGCCGGCATGGAGGGTCTTGATCGGTTTGATCACCGCGCGGGCTGAGAGCACGCCCAGCAACATGGCCGCCGCCAAAGCCACCCCCAGCCAAATCAACGTGCGCTGGGTAAGGGCGGTCGCGGCCGCCAGAGCATCCGCCTCGGGCTCGGCCACGATCACGTGCCAGTTGAAGTCCGGAACCGTCGCCGCCGCGCCCAGGACCCGACCGAGGACCGGATCCTCGACGACCGTGGGCATCTCCTCGTCCGACAGGGCTGCGGCCACCGCGGGCCAGGCGGAGCGGTCCTCGCGGCTCGCCACCGCCGCGGCGCTCTGATCGAGGATCACCCGCCCCTTGGCGTCGGTGACGAACACCCGACCCCGCTCCCCAACGCGCTGGCCAACCACGAGGCGGCGCAGGTCCTCGAGGGAGAGCTGCATGGCGAGGATCCAATCGGCCGGGCTCTTGACCGCCACGCTGAGTCGGGGGCTGCCATCCGAGCCGACATAGGCGCTGCTCGTTGCCGCGCCCACCTCGCGCGCCGCCCCGAGGGGTAGGTTGCGGCCAAAGCCGGCGATGTCCTCATCGGTGAGGATCGGCCGGTCCGCGATGACGGGATCCTCGGGCTGGGGCTCGGTTAAAAACTGGGCCACGCCGACCTGTTGGTTCTGATCGTCGAACAGGGCGACCGCCGAGGCACCGTCGATCTGCCGGTAGACGAGACGCAGGGCCCCGCGCAGCGCGGCGGCGCGCAACACCTCGAAGCGTACGTTGGAGGCCGCGTGCTGGGACGCGGTGATCCGACTGACGAGCGCATCATCCACCCGCTGGGCGACGCTGGTGGCCACGGTCTGGTGGAGCTCCCGGGCGCGCTCCTGGAGGGCATGCTCCGAGAGTTTGATGGCGCTCCAGCCGGCGAGGGCAAGCGGAGCGCCGGCGACCAGGAGCATGGTCAGGGTGGTGCGCGGTGCGAGACGCATGGCCTAGAATAGCCTCCCCTGGCGGGGGCGGGGCGCTGTGAAAACCCGTTTGGTCATCGAGGGCCCCCCACTGGCAGCTGCAAACAGAAGGTGGCGCCGGGGCTGGTGTCGAGGAGATCGAGACGCCCCCCGTGTTGCTCGGCGATGCGGCGACTGATCGACAAGCCGAGGCCGGTGCCGTCCGGCTTGTGGGTAACGAAGGGCTCGAAGAGATTCGCGTGACGCTCGGCTGGAACCCCGGGGCCATCATCCATGACCCAGGCCTCGAGCACGCCGTTGGTCAGCCGGGTATGAACGCGGATCCGACCGTCCCGGTCACCGAATGCCTGGCGGGCGTTGCCGAGCAGGTTGATGAAGATCTGTTGCAGGCTGATCGGATCGGCCTGGATGGGGGGGAGCTGTGGAGTGAGCGCGCGCTCGAGGGTGATCGAGTGTTTCTTTTCGAGACGCAGCAGGGTAATGGCGGCCTCGATGGCCTCGTTGACGTCGCAGGCCTCCGGGGCGTTCTCGAGCCCCACGCCCTGGCTATAGCGGCTCAAGCGCTCGACATATGCCTCCATCCGTTCGGCGTTTTCCACGATCACCTTCGCTCGTTTCCCGAGCTTCTCCGGCAGGTCCGCTGCGAGGAGCAGCAGCTGCGCGAAGGACTTGACCGCCGAGAGGGGCTGGCGCAACTCGTGGGCGGTCTCAGCGGCGGCCTGTCCCATGTCGAGGAGCCGACCGAGGTGCTGCTGGCGCTGACCATCGACCAAGGACAGGACGCTGGTCTCCAACACCTGGAACGCGGCGCGGGCGGCGGCGAGGTCGCCACTGGCGAGGGCCTGACGCAGTTGGTCGACCGGATCGATGCTGGGTCCCATGGCTACTTCGTCTCGATATCTTCGATCAGACCGGCAAATGCGCCGCCCGGTTGATCGAGAATTCGGACCCCGAGACCGGAGACCTCGGCGGGATCTGGCGCGATGATCACGTAGCGAACGACCTCCCCCTCGGTGACGATCGGCTGGGTGAGCGTGCCGTTGATGTCGAACACTTCGATCATCACGCGGCTGCCCAAGGGTACGGGTTGCGGGGTGAGAATGAACATGCCAGTGCGAGAGACGTTACGCGTGTGGGTCGTGCCCCCCTTTCCCTCGGCGGTACGGAACCGCACGGCGAGATCGGCCGACAGTCGCCGGTGGGCGCGCCGGTTCTTGGCCTGCGCCGCACCCTCGGGTACCGGTAAGGGAGACTCCGGCGACGGGATGACCGCGGCGGGCGGGGGAGCGGCGGCGGCGGGAGGAGCAGCGACGGCGGCGGGAGGAGCAGCAGCGACGGCGGCGGGAGGGGGAGCAGCGACGGCGGCGGGAGGAGCAGCAGCGACGGCGGCGGGAGGAGCAGCGGCGGCGGCGGCGGGAGCAGCGGCGGCGGCGGGAGGAGC
>JAUUZB010000083.1 GCA_030590185.1 Deltaproteobacteria bacterium | reverse complement strand
TCCTCACGATCTTCGCCAAATCGGCGGGTTGGCCCTCCATGGCCAACATCATTCGGATCTCATTCACGGAGAACAAACACGGTCGCATCTGGGGCTTCATCGCCACCAGTTCAAGGATTAGCTCGGTCGCGACCACGCTGCTCTTGAGCAGCCTCTTGTTGGTAATGGCGTGGAACGGACTCTTCTACGTCGCCGCCGGTATCGCCCTTTTCGTCGCCCTTTTGCTGCCCCGCTTCCTCACCAATGCCAAGGAGCAATCCAAGGAACTCTCCGATGTCCCCCATGGCAGCTCCAACCTCCCATCGGCTTCCACCGACAGCCATCCTCTAGCAAACTTCAATGCCAAAGCCGCCCTGCTCTATTTCGTCAAGAGCCAGCGCTTCTGGCTAATCAGTTTGGCTATATCCGCGATCGCAGTCTTGTTTGAGTTCCAGGTTTTCATTCCCATCTACCTCAGCGAAACCTTCGAGCTAACGCCGGTCCAGGCGGGTATGGCGTCCACCGCGTTCCCCCTAGGCTGCCTGGCGGCGGTGTTCTCCGGTGGATTCGTCTTCGATAGATTGTCCAAGAAAAGCATCATGTACGTTATGGCGGGCACCCTAGGATGCGCCCTGCTCTGCTTGCTGCTGCTGTGGTTCCAGGGCACCGTCGATTTGGGCCAGCGTTTCGAGTTCATCCTTACCATCGGATTGATCTTCACCTTCGGCTTCGCCATCTCGCCGGCCTATTACATTCCCATGAGTGTTTTCGCCATCGATTTCGGGGGCAAGCATTGCGGCCTCTTGGTCGGTTTGATCGACGCTCTGGCCTATTTCGGCGCAATGATTTTCGATTTCCTAGGCGGCGCGGTGGCCGACAAAGAAGGAGGTTGGCAGGACTTCATTTTGATACTGATTGCCACTTCAATCGCCTCCACCGTCATTATGGTGACCTTTCTCTACCAAGACTACCGAGCAGAAGCAGATGCCCTACGTTCAGACAATGCTGCTTGAACGCCGGCGGCCACCGGCGCGGCAGGTCACTCGACCGGCTCGAGATAGCCGAGGGCGCGCAGCTCCTCGGTCACCTCTGGCTCCGATTCGATTCTCTGCGTGCCCGAATCCACGGCCGCGCCGGCGCCCGCGGCGAGCTGGCGCCACAGTTTTTGATTCGCGGTCTGGACGGCTCGCACCGGGCGTTGGAGCTGCTCCGGGTTGCCCACGGCGATGGCGTGGGTCTCCTCGGGATCACTGCGAAAGCGAAAGGCGAAGGTGGGGATGTGTTCCGAGGTGAGGATGTGAAACTCGCCAAAGAACAGCGATGACCAGGGGATCAACGTCTCCCGCTTTGGCTGGCTGACCACCTCCTCGGACAACACCAGGCGGGGCGCCAGAGGCTCGCCACGGATCAGGGGCACCAGCGACTCGCCGTGCAGAAGAAACGGTTCCCGAGGGATGCCGGCTAGCTCGAGGATGGTGGGGAGGATGTCGATGTTCTGGACCGGCGTCGCGATCCGCTCGCCGGCCGGCAGGAGCTCGGGGTGCGCCATGATCAGCGGCACGTGCAGCACCTGGCGGTATCCCGGTGGCTGGTGATCCCATTGCCCGTGCTCGCCGAGGTGCTCACCGTGATCCGACAGGAACATCACCAGGGTTTGGTCCGTGAGCTGCAACTGCGCGAGTCGCTGCCAAAAAAGGCCAAAGAGCCGGTCGTTCTGAGCGACCTCGCCGTCGTAGCGGCCACGGCGGTCCTCCACGGTTGGTTCCCTGACGTCGCTCGGATCGCGCAGAGCATTCCACCTCACTGCTTCGCCGGTCGGGGTTGCCCAGTGGCGGAGATCCGCTGGCGGTGCATACGGGCCGTGGGGATCCAGCAGGTGGAGGTAGACAAAGGCGTTGCGGTCCCGGCGGCGGTCCAGCCAATCGACGACGCGATCACCATAGAGCGCAGCGCTGTCCCGTTCGAGGCGATCGAAGACCTGGCCGAACCCTTGGTGCAAGCCTGCCAAGGGGCCGGCGTTGCCGTTCTGGATGAAGGAGGCGGTGGCGTAGCCCTGGTGACGAAGGATCTCGGCCAGGGTGAGGTAGCGGTCGGCGAGGCGGTCCTGGAAGGTCCACACCCCAGTGGCGCTCGCGTACAGGGAGGTCATGATGGTCGGGCAGGACGGGCGAGTCTTTGTCGCCTGGGCGAAGGCGTGCTCGAACAGCACCCCCTGGCGGGCCAGCGCCTCCCGGTGGGGGCTCGTGGGGCGCGCGTAGCCGTAGGCCGAGAGGTGATCGGCCCGCAGGGCGTCCTCGAGGATCATCAGAACGTGCAGGGGTTTTTTCGCGGCGGTGGCGATCACCGGGTTGCTCCACAGGGTGATCTCATCCCCGCCGCTGGCGTGCAGGGTAAGGGCCACGGTCGTGCTCGCCCAGGGCGCCAGCTCGACCTCCAGGTCGTGCCAGGCGTTCCCGCCGCTAATGGTACGCCGCAGGAGGGTGCGCCCCTCGACCTCGACCTCGAAGCTCACCGGCCCAGGTCCCTCGAGCAACGCGCCGCCAAAGCTCAGGCGAGGCTCCCCCGGCGGCAGGGTCACGCGATAGGTCACGGAGGCCGACGCACCCAGGTGGAGCACCCGGCGGGTCTCCCGTGCCTTGGTCGCGTAGGTGACCCCGGCGCGCTCAGTGGCGTAGGCGGCGCGAGGGCTGAGCAAGCGCAGGCTGTCGAGCTCCGGCCGGTCCTCGGCGCGATCACTGAGGGTCAGCTCGAGGTGGCCGAGGCGGTCACCGCGCGACACGCCTTCGCGCCAAACATCGGTGACGTTGATCGCGTAGACCTGGAGCCGGCCATCGGCGACCAGGTCGACGTTGAGCCGGCCGAGCTCCTCCCGCGGCTCTCCGGCCCTAAACCAGGCGAGCTGCATCAGGCGACCGGTGGTGTGGCGAGCCCGAATCTCGATCCAGCCGAGCTGCGCAAAGGGCAGCCCGAGCTCATCTGTCGTGGTCAGCGTCACACCACCACTGTTGCATTTTAAGACACCGGCCTCGACCGCGCAGCCTGGCCCGGTGAGGGTCGTCCCAGCGGAGCCCTCGAAGGTGATCGCGGCGAGCGGGGCGACCGTCGTCGGCGGGGCCGAGCCGCTGACCGTGGCTGCATCTAGGTGGTCGTCGAGGCGGAAGGTGAAGCCGTCGGCGGGGGAGGCGAGGGCGCCCAGGGCCCGAGTCTGGTCCCAGTCCAGGCTCCGTCGCGCGACCTCCTCGCAGCGGGCGATCAGGCGCTCGGCGGCCGCGTCGAAGCCGGCGGGTTCCAGCGGCGGGGGACCGGCCGGAGGCGGGGGAGGCGGGTCGTAGCCACCGTACAGCACGGCGGCGAGGAGCAGGCTCGCTACCGCGGTGGCTGAGATGATGCGGGCCAGGGAGGTGAGCATCGTCCGGAGTATAGCGCGTTGGGGAGAACCACTCTCGGGTGTCCTGCCCCACGTACCGCCCAGATCCGTGATGGGCTGGACAGGTTTGGCGTTGTGGCGTTGGTGGTTCGTTTTTCCATTTTTTGTTTGGGCGTGCCCGCAGCGTTGGTTGTCTATCTCCTCTGTCTGGGCGTGCCCGCAGCGTTAGTTGTCTATCTCCTCTGTCTGGGCGTGCCCCCGGGCCGTTCCGGCCCGGGGTCGGCCTCTTTCCGGGCTCGGGCCTTCGCCCTCGGTACCTCCCTTCGGTCGGCACTTCGGCTCGCTGCGCGGGCCTCACCCTCCAGTCCGCCTCACGCGGGAGACGCGCCGGGTCGCTCGTGCACGATCTGCGGCCTCTTGATCGGCTCCACCGCCCGCTTGAGCCGGCCTTCGTTCAAGACGTGCGCCTCGAACAGGGCGTCGGCGTCCCCCGGTCCGAGGCCGGTGTACCAAGTCTCGGCGCGCTCCGGGTCGGCGCTGAAGGCCACCGCGGCGACGCCCTTCTTGCAAAAATTGAGACAGCCCGAGGTCGTGATCCGAACCTTGCCCTTGAGGCCGTGTTCGGCGCTCAGCTCCTTGAGCCGGTCGACCAGCCCGGCTGAGCCCTTGGTCTGGCAACAACCCTTGGGGTTGTCCGGCGCGCGTTCGGTTTCGCAGACGAAGATCATGTGGCGGAAGCGACTCATGGCCGTACGGTAAGGCGGTTCCCCCGCGCGGCAAGGCCGCCCGCAGGCCACTAGATCCCCACGCGATGACGGCACCAGAGTGTGCGGAGGGAGACACCGAAGGTGGCTCCCGCAGCCCCGCAGCAGACGCCGCAGGCGGCTGCGGAGGGAGCGCTGCGAGACCGCAGGGCTCGCGAAGCGCGCAGGGAGACCGCAGGGCTCCCGGAGCCCGGAGGAGACGCCGCCAGGCGGCTCCGTAGGCCCCAAAAAAGAACAACGTGCACCCCGTCGCCGAAAACTCAAATCCAGCAAAGCCCCAATAGGAACAGCTCCACCCAGCCGACGAAATCCCAAATCCCAAGAGAATCCATTGAATGGATCCAACGTCAGAAGCCCAGCATGACCCCAATCGGCGTGACAACCGCCGCGACCGTACCCACTCTACCGCCCATGACCGTGCGACTGGAGATCTACTCCGACTACATCTGACCCTGGTGCTACGTCAGTACCGTGAGTATTGAGCGCCTGCGCAAGAGTTGGGAAATCGACGTAGTCTGGCTGCCCTTCCCGCTGCATCCGGAGATCCCGGCGGCGGGCATGACCCTGGAGGAGCTCTTCCCGGGCCGCATGGCTTACATCGACGCCATGCGCGACCGCCTGCGCCAACGCTTTGCCGAGGAGGGCCTGCCCCTCGGCGATCTCGATCGGGTGTACAACACCCGCCTCGCCCAGGAGCTCGGCAAGTGGGCCGACACGCAACCGAATGGTGAGGCCCTGCACGAAGCCGTTTTCCGCGCCTATTTCGTCGACGGCGAGAACATCGGGGACGCGGCGACGCTGGTGCGGCTCGCGGGTACGGTCGGACTCGATCGCGGCGCGGCGGCCGAGGTCCTGCGCAACCGTGCCTGGTCCGATGCGGTGGACGAGGATTGGGACCGCGCCAAGGCCTTGCGCCTCGGCGGCGTGCCGGCCTTTCTCGCCGCCGGTCGCGGGGTGGTGGGCGCCCAACCGCTGGTGGTCCTCGAGGAGTTGATCCGCAACGCCGCCGCCGACGCCGGGGAGCCCCGATGAGCACCCTGGACCTCTTTGCCGCTGGCACCCGCGTCGAGGAGGGGCGGCTCGCCTCCGGCCTGAAGATGCGTTGGTACGAGCACGGACCGAGCGCCGGTGCGCCGGTGGCCGTATTCCTGCATGGCTTCCCCGAGCTGGCGGTGAGCTGGCGCGCTCAACTCGCGGGGCTCTCGGACAGCTTTCGGGTCGTGGCCCCGGACATGCGCGGCTACGGCGGCACCGACGCGCCGTCGCGGGTGCGCGACTATGCCATCGAGCGGCTGGTGCGCGACGTCACCGAGCTCGCGGATTTGATCGACGCTCCCCGGATCCACCTGGTTGGCCACGACTGGGGCGGGGCCGTGGCCTGGGAGGTGGCCCGGCGCGCGCCGGACCGGCTGCACAGCCTGGCGGTGCTCAACTGCCCACCGATTGAGATGATGGCCCGGGCGATGATGCGGCCCCGTCAACTGCGCCGCTCCTGGTACGTCCTTCTCTTCCAGATCCCCGGCCTGGCCGAACGCTGGGTCCGGCGCGATCCCGAGAAGATGGTCCGCGCCAGCTTCCGCGGCACCGCCGCCAACAAGGAGCCGTTCACGCCGGAGGCCCTCGCCCCCTACGCCGAGCAGATCCGCGAGCGCGGTCTGCCTGGTATCAACTACTACCGCGCCGCCATGCGCCGGCCGCAGGTGCGCTCCGAGCCCGTTGAGGTGCCAACCCGTTTGATCTGGGGCAAGCGTGACCGCTTCCTCGGCCCGTGGTTCGCCGAGCCCGATCGCTACCGGGCGTTCGTCCCGGACTTCGAGCTGACCACCATCGACGAGGCCGCCCACTGGGTGCAGCAGGAGGCGGCGCCCGAGGTGAACCGAGCACTACGCGAGCACTGGGAGCGCCCGCGGGACTAGGGTTGCATCGCCTCCCGGATCGCCTCGATCCGTTTGCGATTGACCCCCATGTCGGAATAGCCGCTGCGCGAGGCCGAGCGCCAGTGGATCACCGCTCCGGCCGCGTCCCGCACCAGCTCCACGTCGTCGACGAAACGAAAGAGGAAGCTCCTCATCTCGGCGTGCAGATAGGTCGGGCCCGCGGTTACGATGGTGACCCGCGGCATCTCTTTGATCACCGTCACCGCCCGCTCCCAGGCCACCTCCGGGTCGCCGTCGACGGCCAGCGGCGCGATGTGGTGGGTCTCGTCGTTGGGGTCCGCAAAGCTCGACACGCAGTTGGGTGAGGAGGGACAGGGCTTGAGCTTGCCGTTGGTCATGCCGAGCCCCCCGGGCATCGCTGCACTGCAGGCGCCGCTTCCCAAGAGGAGGGCGGCCGCGCCGGTCAGGTTGAGAGACTTCATGCCGAGGAAGGTGGGAACGATCCCCACCGCGGGCAAGCGGGCATCACAGATGGAAGGAGACGCCGGCGTGGGCGCCGTGGTTGTTGAGCTCGACGCGGAGGTCGATGCCCTCAGCGAGTTGCCAGTTCAGCCCTAGGCCGGCGAGGGTCGCGAAGTTGTGCAACCAGGGGGTGCCCGCGGCGGCACCGCAGCTGCTGGTTGCGCCGAACCCGAGGCCGGCGCCGACCTTGAGGTTGGCGTAAATGGAGAGCTCGTTGAGCAGGTGGAACATCCATCGGACGCCCACCATCGGGGTGAGGCGGAACCAGTTGTAGGAGCAGGGCCCCCACCAGTTATGCCAATTGAAGTAGGTTCCGAACTCGAGGTCGAATTGATCGTTGATCCCCGGCAGGAACCCGTCCTGGAGCACCGGCAGCACGAACCAGCCGCTCAAGCCGACGTGAAACCAATCGATCAGGCCGGCGTTGACCATTAGATCCACGCGCATCGGTCGTTCGTGCTCGCTGGGGTCCTGGACGATCCAGTCCGCCTTCTCGATCTCGCCCTGGGCTCCGGCTGGGGCGGCGCAGATCAACAGGGCAGCGGTGATCAACAGGCTGGAAAGAAGACGGCGCATTATCGTCAAGGCGACCTCCGGGGCGGTTCGGTTCGCTATAGGCCAAAAGGGCCGGCTCGACCAAGCCGGGCGGATCCGCCCCACGGTCCCTGGCGAGCCCCGGCCAGGGCGCATCTCCACAGAGGTCTGTCCGCCCTTGTCATGTCGCGAAAAATCGGGCAGAGGTTGCCCAGGCGGGCTGGTGCCCGCCGTTTGATTGGCATCGCCGCTAGCGGCGACCACAAGGAGCCCTCGATGGCGAACTCGAAGAGCAAGCAGAAACGTGAGCGTAGTAAGCGCCGGCAAAAGTGGAAGGCCCGCAAGGACCGTCAACGGGCGCGCATCGAGGCACTCAAGAAGAGTAAATCCTAGTAGCCGTGATCGGTCTGGTCCTGCTCGCAGCCGTGACCGCCGCGCCGGGAGAAGATTTCCAAGAGGCCCGCGACGCGATGGTCGACTTGATCGCGCGACGTGGAGTGCGCGACGACGAGGTCCTCGCAGCGATGCGGACCTTCCCGCGCCACGAGCTGGTCCCCGAAGCCCAACGGTCCTCTGCCTACGCCGACCGGCCGCTGCCGATCGGCGATCGCCAGACTATCTCCCAGCCCTACATGGTCGCCTTCATGACCGAGGCGGCGCAGATCAAAAAAGGCCACAAGGTGCTGGAGATCGGCACCGGGTCTGGCTACCAGGCCGCCATCCTGGCGCTGGTCGGGGCCGAGGTCTTCAGCATCGAGATCATCGAAGCGCTCGCCAAGCGGGCCGAGGCGGATCTCGAGCGACTCGATATCCCGGTTCACGTCCGTTGCGGCGACGGCTACCGGGGGTGGCCCGAGCAGGCGCCCTTTGACGCCATCCTGGTCACCGCCGCGCCGAAGCAGGTACCGAAGCCGCTCCTCGAGCAGCTCCGGGAGGGCGGCCGTCTGGTGATCCCCGTGGGGCCGAGCGGCGATCAGGTGCTCGAGATCCACACCCGCCGTGGCGACGAGATCCGAGTTGAGCGCTCCTTCCCCGTACGATTCGTGCCGATGACCGGCGAGGCATTGCGGCGCTGAGCTCCGCGCTGCGCTGTGTCCGGGTCGTGAAGCGGTGCGTTATGGATAACCCTTGGCCTCGCGAGGAACGTTCTGCTAAGAGACGTGCCCTCGCAGGGGCTGATAACCGCGCCCCGCTGGAGTAGCGAATGGCCGAACAAAACGTGATTCAGGCCAAGGTCACGGCTCTCATCGTCAAGCAGCTTGGCGTCAAGGAGGCCGACATCGGGCTCGAGAAGTCCTTTGTCGATGACCTCGGTGCCGATTCCCTGAACATCATCAAACTGATGATGGCCATGGAGGATGAGTTCGGCTTCGAAATCCCGGAAGAGGAAGCGGAGTCGATCAAGACCGTGGGCGACGCGGTCAGCTACATCAACACGCACCAGGCCTGACCGTGCGCATCGTCATCGGTTCCGACCACGCCGGCGTCACCTTGCGCGAGGCGGTGGCGGAACATCTCCGCGAACGCCATGGCGAGGTTGCGATCGAGGACGTCGGCACCCACAACCACGAAGCGGTCGACTACCCGGAGATCGCCGCCTTGGTTGCCCGCGCCGTGGCCGCAGGCGATGCCGAACGCGGTATTCTGATCTGCGGCAGCGGTATCGGTATGTCGATGGCTGCCAACAAGATCGCCGGCGTGCGGGCCGCCCTTTGCGCCGACACCTACAGCGCCGAGGCGTGTCGCGCCCACAACGACGCCAACGTCCTGTGTATGGGGGAGCGCGTCATCGGCGTTGGCATCGCCCTCGCCATCCTGGACGCCTTTCTCGCCACGCCGTTCGAGGGCGGCCGCCACGGCCGGCGGGTGGACAAGATTGGCGCCTTGGAGCGTCCGTGACCGTTCAGAGCTCTAGCCTCCTCGACCACCTTCGCGAGACCGACCCGGAGATCCACGCCGCCGTCATTGGCGAGGCCGAACGGCAGGAGCACGGCCTCGAGTTGATCGCCAGCGAGAACTTCGCCAGCCGCGCCGTGCTCGAGACCGCCGGCACGGTGCTGACCAACAAATATGCCGAGGGGGTCGCGGGTCGGCGTTATTACGGCGGCTGCGAGATGG
>JAUUZB010000763.1 GCA_030590185.1 Deltaproteobacteria bacterium | reverse complement strand
GGTGTCGGCCCCAATGACCGCGTCAGCCTCCTCGCCAACGCCGCCCACGACGCGGGCTTGATGGACATCTTTCTCGCCCTGCTCCACGGCGCAACGCTCTACCCGATGGACGTGCGGCGCCGCGGCCTGACCGAATCCCTAGCCTGGCTCCGCGATGCCGAGATCACCCTGGTACACACCACGCCGACCTTCTTCCGCGCCTGGGTGAGCAACCTTGGGGAAGATCCCGCCCCCGCGACCCTGCGCGCCGTGACCTTTGACGGCGAGCCCTCCCTGCGGCGCGACGTGGATCTCTTCGCCCGTCACTTCCCCTCCGACTGCTGGCTGGTCAACTGTTACGGCTCCACCGAATCATCGATCAGCCTACGGGCCGTGGTGCGCGATGCCGCCTCCCTTCCCGAACGACCTGCCTTCAGCCTAGAGGGCCCGGTGGACCGCACCGAGATCGAATTGCGGACACCCGCCGGAGCACAAGCAGCGCTCTTTGGCATCGGCGAGATCATCGTGACCAGCCCCTTCGTCACCCCCGGCTACTGGCACAACCCCACTCTCACCGACGCCGTGTTCGAAGACCTGCCGGATGGCCGCCGCCGCTATTGCACCGGGGACCTCGGTCGCTGGCTGCCGGGCGGTCGCGTCGAGGTGATCGGCCGCCGGGATCGTCAAATCAAGATCCTCGGTCAACGGGTGGAGCTCAGCGAGATCGAAACCCGCATCCGCGAGCTCACCGGCGCCGCTGACAGCTGCGTTCTCCAGCGGGAGCTGCGCCCTGGCCACCAACGGCTCGAGGCCTATGTGAGCGATCCACGCCCCGGTTTCGACGAAGCCACCCTCATCGCCGAGCTCCGGCTCGCCCTTCCGGCGTTCATGGTGCCGCAACGCTGCAAGCAGCTCGACCGCATCCCCCGCACGGCGAACACCAAGATCGACAGCGCCGCCCTGCGACGCCTGGCCGCGGCCTTCGACGCGGAGAACATCGGTGAGGAGCCGGCGAGCCCCTTGGAGGAGCAGCTGGCCGAGCTCTGGCAGGAGCTGCTCGGCCTCGACCGCATCGGCCTGGAGCAATCCTTCTTCGACCTGGGCGGTGATTCCCTCCAACTATTGGAGCTGCATCACCGCCTGCGCCGTTGGGGATGGGAGGTCGACGTGGTGGAGTTGTTTCGTCATCCTACCTTGCGCAGCCTGGCCGAGCGCCTAACCAGAGGTCGAACCGCCGACGACGGCGGGCTGTTGGACAGCGCCCGGGATCGGGGCGCCCGACGACGGGCCGCCCGGGGACGTCGACGCAAATCGTAGAGGGAGAGCGATGAGCAAAGCAGCGAGCGACAACGGATCCGAAATCGCGATTATCGGAATGGCCCTGCGCTTTCCCGGTGCCGCCAACCCCACGGCCCTTTGGGACAACCTTTGCGCCGGCAGCGAGGCGATCGTGGAGCTCAGCTCGGAGCGCCTGCGCGCGGCTGGCGTGCCTGAGGAGCTGTTGGAGCATCCGAGCTATGTGCGGCGCAAGCCGCTGCTCACCGGCGTCGCTCCCTTTGAAGAGATGGACACCAGGCTGTTCCGTTTCAGCCCCCGGGAGGCGCAGCTCACCGGCCCGGAGCAGCGCCTCCTGTTAGAATCCGCCTGGGAGGCGCTCGAGTCGGCCGGCGTCGGTGCGCTGCCGGCGGAGATCCGCGGCGGCGTGTTCGTCAGCTCCGACCTGAGCCGCTACCTGCTCAACAACCTCGTGCCGGCCATGACGCCGCGCACCCTGTCGACGGTGATGGATCAGGCGATGTTCGGCAACGCCTCCGACCACACCGCCCTACGCATCGCCCATCGCCTGAACCTCACCGGCCCGGCCCTCGCCCTCGGCAGCACCTGTTCGAGCTCCTTGGCCGCGGTCCACCTCGCCTGCCAGAGCCTACTGAACTTTGAATGTGACTACGCCTTGGCCGGGGGCGCGAGCGTCGAGGTTCCCCACGAGGTGGGCTACCTCTACCGGGAGGGCGGGCTGAGCTCGGCGGACGGGCGGTGTCGCGCCTATGACGCGCGGGCCAACGGTACGGTGTTTGGCAGTGGCGCCGGGATCGTGGTGCTCGCTCGGCTCGAGGATGCGCTCGCCCAGGGGCATCCGGTGTGGGCCACGGTGCGCGGCTCGGCGATCAACAACGACGGCGCCCACAAGCAGAGCTACACCGCGCCCAGCGTGGACGGCCAAGCCCAGGTGATCGCCGAGGCGCTCTCTCTCGCCGAGGTCGAGCCGGCCGAGATCGGCGTCGTCGAAGGTCAGGGTACCGCCACGCCCCTCGGTGACTCCATCGAAGTCGCGGCGTTGCACCAGGCCCATGGAGGAACCGGACGCGGACGGGGCACCTGCGCCCTCGGCTCGATCAAGACCAACATCGGCCACGCCGGTGGGGCGGCCGGGATCGCCGGGTTCATCAAGGGCGTGCTGATGGTCCACCACGGACAGGTCCCCCCCAGCCTCCACTGCGAACGGCCGAGCCCTAGCCTCGAGCTCGATCGTGGCCCGTTCTTCGTCAACAACGAACAGATCCCCTGGCCCGCGCCGGACGCGCCCCGGCTCGCCGGCGTGAGCGCCTTTGGCATTGGCGGCACCAACGTACACGTCATCGTCGGGCAGGCACCCACACCCCACGTCGACACCTCGACGCCCCCGGGCCCCGGCCCGTATCGCCTCCTGTGGTCCGCGGCCACCGCCCCGGCCCTCGAGAACCGACGGGCGCAGCTACGCGCCCACCTCGAAGCTCACCCGGATCTCGACCTCAGCGCCCTGGCCTGGACTCTCCAAGTCGGTCGCGTGCACCTGACCCGACGTGACGGCCTGCTTTGCGAGGATCGCGAGACGGCGCTGGCGCAGCTCCGCGACGAGGGCCTACGCCAGAGCAGCCGAGCGAGCGACCCTGACCTCAACCGCTGGCTGCGCGGTGGTCCCGTCGCCTGGCCGTCGACCGGCGCCCGACGCCTGGACCTGCCGACCTACCCCTTCGATCGCGAACGGCACTGGATCGAGCCCCGGCCCCGGGGCGCCGCCCAAGAGCCAGCCCGCGCCGAGGCGGACACCCTGGAGGGAATCATCACCGACGCCGCCCTGTCGGTGCTCGGCTTCGGCGCCGAGGAGCTCTCCCCGGATACCGACCTGATCGACTGGGGCATTGATTCCTTTCTCGCCGCCGAGCTGATCCAAAACCTGCACCAGCGCCTCGGCGTGACCATCCCGATCCCGATGCTCTACGAGCACCGAACGATCCGCGGCCTGGCGCAACAGCTCGAAGGTGTGCGCCAGGCCACCGACGCGCCGCCCCGTTTCGACTTCGAGTGGGTTACGCAACCCGAGACCCTCGCGCAGATCCACCAACAGATGTCGCAGCTGCCAGCCACCGAGCTCGCGGTGATCGAGCCCCTGCTGGAGGACGGCCGGGCGGTAGCCTTGGAGACGCTGCGCGAGCGCTGGCGCGCCCAGGATCTGGTGGTGCTTTGTGTTCGACGGGCGGGGGATGGGGATGGGGACAGAGACCGGGACAAAATCGCCGGCCTCTATGTGCTCGACCGCCGGGAATGCCTCTACTACGTCGGTCCCGGTGGCATCGGCCGCCTCGACCGGCCCTTTGTCAGCTACAGCTACCTGGCGCCC